>JAKLZG010000020.1 GCA_024256165.1 Candidatus Methylarchaceae archaeon HK02M2 | reverse complement strand
ATACCGGACATGTACCCTTAACAGCCGGTCTCTTGTTCTTTAATGTCACTTGTTTTGGGTCTTTTATCTCCCTTTTCTCTTTACATTTTACACAATATGCTTGTACCATTTTTATCCACCTAGCTTTGCGTGCTCAACTAACCCCTTTACGCACGCCATATTTAAGCTTGAGCTTTTTAATTGAAAAAAGGTTGAATATTATTGTTGACTTGAATCTTCCGCAAGGGAATTAAAGGGAGCTAAAAGAATTACAGAAATTACAGTATTTTTTTATCTGAATTTCCCTAGTGCCTTTTCTTCATAGCTCCTTAATTCTTTCTCTATCTCCTTCATAATGTCGTTATGCTTGGTAATTACTTTCTTTTTCGATTCCTCAAATCTATTCTTAACAATTTCTTTTATATCAACCATATGACTCACTCACTCGACCTAGACCTTTCCAAGATTCGTTTTACATGCTTTAACCTCGCGAAATCCTCTCTCTCCCTCTCGTTTAGACTAGATGAAATGAATTTAATATTTTCATGGTAACTAGGGATGATAAGATACTCAAGGGCATTCATAAGACGTTGAGTCTTTTCTAATTCAGCGGCTAAACGAAAGATTGAGTTCTCGATTTCAGCTGCTCTAAGAACATAGGGCAATGCTATTTTCATCATCTTGGTAGTCTCATCTAAATTAAAGCTAGTATCCATGAAACCATAAGTAAGTTTTCTCTTTTCCTCTTTTATTTTAACTGTTGGCACCTCAACGTCCAAAACGACCTTTACATCGACGTCGACTTCTAATTGGACAGGTGTCGTCAAAGCGATAGATTCTAGTTCCATAGGACCCAATTTCAAGTAAGCGTTAAAGAGGGCTTGGTAGGCATCACTTAAAGGTTCTCCCATAGCATCCCTTGCTGTTATAGTTTCTCTGATTAATTCATCCAATCTACGAAGTAATATCTCCCTTTTATCCTCAAGAATCTTGTGAACTGCATCAGCTACAACCAAAGATCTCTTGATCCTTATCAACTCGAGTTTTGTAGGGAGAGCCTTCCTACCAAAGCTTACAGACATTATACTTCCACTTCTACTTGTATATAACGCTGCTTAACATAATCCTCTTTGATCTTTGTAAGCTCAGATTCAGGAAGTGTAGATAAGACCTCCCAAGCAAGTGATAATGTTTCCTCTAAGCTTCTATTCTCCTCATAGGCTTGTTTCAAGAAAGTTTGTTCAAAAACATCACCAAATCTCAAGTACTTTAAGTCAACACCAGTAAGGCTTGCCTTACCAACTATTTCAGCTAAAGCCCTTAATTCTACAGCTCTTGCATATGCAGCGTATAACTGGTTGCTAACATCGGCATGGTCTTCTCGTGTCTTTCCCTTGCCTATCCCGTCTTTCATAAGTCGGCTGAGGCTCATCAGCACATTGATTGAAGGATATATAGCCCTTCTGAAGAGTGGTCTATCTAGTACCAGTTGCCCTTCAGTTATGTACCCCGATAAGTCAGGAATAGGGTGGGTGATATCATCGCTAGGCATAGATAAGATGGGCATCTGTGTTATGCTGCCTTTTTTACCTCTGATTCTACCAGCTCTCTCGTAATTCGTGGCTAAGTCTGTATATAAGTATCCAGGATACCCCTTCCTCCCTGGAACTTCTTCCCTTGCAGCACTGATTTCTCTAAGGGCTTCTGCATAGTTGGTCACATCTGTTAATATCACTAACACATGCATATCTAGATCGAAGGCAAGGTATTCAGCCGCAGTTAGAGCTACTCTAGGGGTTATTATTCTCTCAATAGCTGGATCATCAGCAAGATTCAAGAATAATACACTACGCTTTATCGCCCCACTCTCTTCAAGGGTTTTCCTAAAGAATCTTGCTTCGCTATGCTGTACCCCAATAGCTGCAAAAACTACAGCGAACTCCTCAACTCTTCCCAAGACGGTTGCCTGCCTAGCTACTTGAGCAGCGAGCATACTATGAGGAAGACCGGCGCCTGAGAATATGGGAAGTTTTTGGCCTCTGACCAACGTATTCATACCATCTATTACGGAAACGCCTGTTTGTATGAAATCGGTAGGGTAATCTCTCCTCTCAGGGTTGATAGGTAGGCCGTTAACGTCCCTGAAATCTTCACTTAAAGGTTCAGACAAGCCATCTACTGGCCGTCCTATTCCATCAAAGATGCGACCTAAAAGACCAGATGATACAGGTATCTCCATTGTCTTCCCTAAGAATCTAGCTCTCGTTCCTACAGTAGATATGCCAGAAGTACCTTCGAAGACTTCTACAACTGCACGTCCCTCACCAACCTCCAATACTTTACCAAGTCTCCTCTTACCATCTGGCAATTCTACCTCTACTAATTCATCGAAGGCTACCTTAGTGACACCTTCTACGATGATTAATGGACCTCTTATCTCTCCTATCCTTGTATATTCTACTCCGCCTCTTGACTCACTAGGCAACGACTTTTACCTCCTTGCTCAAGAGGTTTCCAAACATTGTCATCATCTCATCATGTAATATATCAAGATCCTCTAACTTCTCATTGAGTATAGTAGATTTCGCTCGGATGAGTCTTGGTATTATGGGCATGGCTCTTATAGTATTCAGAGAAATTCCATTTTTAAGAGCATTTTGGGATTCTCTAAAAAAGTCGACGAATGTTCTTAAGAGTTTCATCTGCTTTTCAGGAGGGCAATAGCTATCTACTTCGTCATACGCACTCTGTTGCAAAAAACCTTCTTTGATCATCCTAGCTACATCTAAAATCAATTTTTGCTCATCTGGAAGCGCCTCTGGTCCAAGTAGCCTAACTATCTCTTTGAGTTCATCTTCCCTTTGAAGTATCTCATAGGTTGCATTTCTAAATTTTAACCATTCTTTATCAACATCGAACCACCATTTCACAACAGAATCTAGGTATCCAGAGTAACTCGTCATCCAGTTTATCGCGGGATAGTGTCTTGAGTAGGCCAATTTTGTATCGAGGCCCCAGAAGGTCTTTATGAATCTCATTGTATGGGTTGTGACAGGCTCTGTAAAGTCACCTCCGGGGGGCGATACAGCGCCTATCAATGTTATGGAACCGACTCTCTTAGGCGTGCCTAGAAGCACCATCCTGCCAGCCCTCTCATAAAACTCAGCTAGACGTGATGCTAAGTATGATGGATATCCCTCCTCAGCAGGCATCTCCTCTAGACGACCGCTTATCTCTCTAAGAGCTTCGGCCCAACGGCTGGTGGAATCCGCTACTAGTACTGTATCATAACCCATATCCCTGTAATATTCCGCCATAGTAACTCCTGTGTAAATACTAGCTTCTCTAGCAGCTACTGGCATGTTGCTAGTATTAGCAACCAAAATAGTCCTCTCCATCAAAGGTCTTCCTGAAGCTGGATCTTTCAATTCTGGGAACTTAATAAGAACTTCTGTCATTTCATTACCTCTTTCTCCACATCCTACGTGAAAGACGATTCTTGAATCTGCCCAAGCAGCTACTTGATGGAGTGTAACAGTTTTACCCGTCCCGAACCCACCTGGAATCATCCCAGTTCCACCTTTGGCCATAGGGAAGAATGAATCAATTACTCTTTGTCCAGTCAAAAGAGGAACATCAGGGTCGAGCCTATCAAAATAAGGTCTAGGCATCCTTACCGGCCAACGATGGTACATCCTTAGTTCGCTTTTCATTCCCCCTTTTTCTACAGTAGCTATGGATTCCTCTATTGTATATTCGCCTTCATCAATTATCTCTTTAATAGTGCCACCATGGTGATCTGGAGGTACCATTACTTTGTGCTCTATAAGTGGTGTTTCCTCAACAACTCCTAAGATAGTTCCTGGTTCAACTTCATCACCCTTCTTTACCACGGGCTTGAAATGCCATTTCTTCTCATATGATAAGGGGGGCACAGCTATTCCCCTTTCTATATATGAGCCTATCTTCATAGCTATCTCATCAAGAGGGCGTTGTATCCCATCGTAAATTTTCCCCATCATCCCTGGACCTAAATATACAGATAGTGGTTGACCCGTACCATAGACAGGTTCTCCAGGTCTCAACCCACTCGTAGATTCATAGACTTGTATGAAAGCTACATCCCCCGTAAGCCGGATTACCTCACCAACTATGCGGTCCTCGCCCACTTCCACTGTCTCATACATCTTAGATTCAGACATGCCTTCTGCTCTTACAGCTGGACCGCTTATCCAGATGACCTTTCCCTTTACTGGCAAATTTATCAACCTTTACCCATGAACAGTTGCCCTATATTTCTTCTAAGTATAGGCTTAAATCTCTCTAGTCTGGCTTCTATTGTATTATCAAAAAATGTTGTACCCTCAGAGCTCCTAATCTTCACCCCTCCAATACATCCAATAGGTTTCTCATCGATCTTTATATTTGCGTCTTTTGCTTGAGCTACTACATCCACAAATTCTTTAAGAATTTTATAATCCTTTTTATTAGCAGATACAATAAGATCTTTACTGGCTATCATGTCTGCCCCTTCTTCTAGCAACTGTTTAAGAGAGGATTTATACTCTTCAGAGGTAACTTTTTCTTCGAGTTTTTTGATAGTCTTTTCGAATATATCATTGATAGTGCTTTCAATAAATTCGAGGTTCTTGTTCCTTGTAGCTAATTCCGCACTCCCAATTATTCGTCGTTTTATTGTTTCTGCTTGCCCCTTAGTAGATTCTTGAATTTTCTCAACTTCCATAACAGTTTTTCTCTTAGTTGCTTCTAATATTTCTAAAGAATGTTCCAACTCTTTGTCATAAGTTGCCTTTATTTCGTCACCGGTTTCATCTACAACTTTCCTAACGATCTTTTCAATAACAGTTTTACTCAAACATATACACCTGAAGACGAATTTACCCCATTTAAGACAGAATATTTTACCTTTTTATTTTTATCGTATAGATTATTCGATTTTGTCCATAATTCTCAATTTAAATTACTTCATTAGGCGAAAGTAATCTACTGCAATATCTGCATCTGAGCAAAGGCGGGCTATCCCTCACAACGTCAATCATAGGCACGATGGGTTCATTAGAGTTGGATATACACGTTGGGTTTGGACACTGAAATACGTTTACAAAGGTACTAGGAGTTTCAATCTTTCTTTTCTCTATTACTTGAAAGTTTTTGATTAAATTGACTGTAGCTCTTGGAGATATCAAGGCTATTCTATTCGTCTCTTCAGATTTTAAAAACCTATTCCCAATTTTTATGATATCTTTCTTTCCAATCTTCTTGCTCGGCACATTCATAGCTACCGTTACAATATTGCCGTTCTTTCCGTCTATATTCAGAGCTGCTAATACTTGTAAAGCTCTTCCTTTTTCAACATGGTCCAAAACAGTACCGTCTTCTATTTTCTTGACAAGTTGCTCTTTGCTCATAATTCTAAAATTAATTCGGCTTAAATTATATTTTATTATCAAATTACTTTTATATGATTTTCTTGAAGTGAAAAGTAATCATTTTACTGTGAGATACTATGACAGCTCATCTTGTTGTTTCTGTGAAAGATCCCAAAGGTAACCGAATCTCAGATCTACAGCTATTGTTAATGAATATCTCAGCCAAGAGCGGCTTCACAGATGTTAATGGAGAGGTTCATTTTGATGTGTTCCCCAATACTGATGGGTATATTTACTTCTACAACCCAAACGTCGAAGGTTATACCCGTAAAGACTTTACGACAGGCAATAATGATACTGTAACTATGATCGATATGACCTACCTACCATATTTAACTTCAGTGCCCAATCAGACTGTTTTAACTAAGGATTTTTTGATCGGTGCTATTTGCATTTATTGTAAGGTACCTATTAAACTTGGAGATAAGTTCGCAGAAATTGAGGGTAAATTATCCCATTATGAGTGCTTCTTATCTCATATTAAAAGGGTTTATCAAAAGAATATAGATATTACTTTAAAGAAAATATCAAACAGAAAGTTAAGGATGAATGATATATCTTCTAAAAAGCCTAAATGTATTATCGATATAATAGATATGTATTTGAAAGAGTTAGGGTTTGTTACTCAAAAAGATTGTATTGGCTTATCATCATCTACTACAAATATGGATATCTGGGACTTTCTCGTTTATCGATCTAAAAGGGGCGAGTATATAAAAGCACTAATGTTTGATATTATAGGACTTCTACATGTAGGTTATCCAGAACCGGTATGCCCTGTAATAATAAATATACATGAAGATGATATTCAGAACCAGATTGATAATTTAATGCTTATTAAAAATGTAGAGCACAAGATCATTATCTCAGAAAAGGAATTTACAGCAGATGGCGTAGTGGTGAAGACTGTTAATAAATTTGGGGATTATCTTGAAAGGATAATCAGGATGGAGAAGGATATCAAGGGCATATGTGGCTAAATATACCTAATTTAATCTATATTTATATAGTTTAAAATATTGAATTAAGGAAAGGTATAAATGACCAATCCTTTTTATAATCGAGATATAATCTCAATAAAAGATTTTTCTCGATCCGAACTTGAATATCTTTTTTCAATTAGTGATAAGGTCGATTCTCTCGATTATAAAAAAAAGGAAGAGTTGGGAAAAAGTAAGATTCTTGGGCTCTTATTCTTTGAGCCTAGTACAAGGACCAAATTAAGCTTTGAGGCTGCTATGCTGTCGATAGGGGGTAATGTATTAGGTTTTGCACACCCTAGCATGTCGTCTGTTGAGAAAGGAGAGAACTTAGCCGATACTATGAGAACTGTTGAGAACTATGTGGATGCTATTGTACTCAGGCATTCTATGGAGGGAGCTAACCGCTTTGCAGCTGAAGTTACGTCTAAACCAGTAATAAATGCTGGAAGTGGAACTGAAGAACACCCCACTCAAGCTATGATCGATCTTTATACAATAATGAAGGTAAAAAAGAGGATAGATGGATTGAATATAGCCATAGTAGGAGATCTGAAGTATGGAAGGACAGTCTATTCTCTTATCTATGGGCTATCAAAGTATAGCCCAAAGATCTTTCTTGTCTCTCCCCCACAACTTAATGTGAAAAAGGAGGCTCTATTTGGCATTGATAAGAAGATCAAAGTTTCGGAGCATAGAGATATCAGAGAAATTATTGGGGAGTTAGATGTTATATACGTAACGAGAATTCAAAAGGAGAGAATACCAGATCCTCATGAATTTGAGAGAGTCAAGGGATCTTACGTAATCAATTCTGAATTGCTTAAAAGTGGGAAAGAGGAATGTATAGTGATGCATCCCCTTCCAAGAGTTGGAGAGATAGAACCTGAAGTGGATAATATGCCTAATGCAAAATATTTCCTCCAAGCGTATCTTGGAAAGATCTTAAGAGCGGGGATATTAGCGTCCGTTCTTTGTTCCAATCCCTAAATTCTTAAAGGATTATTATTTTAATTACAATTATTAGGAATAATAACTTCGAGTATTTTTCTTGATATTTATTCACATTGAGAAAAGCCACATGATATACATTTTAAACAACCTTCAACATAGATGACCTGACTTCCACATAACGGACATGCACCAAAACCGAAATTCTTCTGAATATTGATCTTTTGGGCCTCCTCTCTCATAGTTACCTCTCTCACCGATTTTCCAACAGCATCTATGCATGATAACACTTTATTGGCTCCGATTCCCTCTTGTTTATGACAACTTATCCCCATGAGCTCATTTTGCACTTCTTTCAAAGTAGCACCATACTTTAAAGCCAATGAGCAAGCTCTTGCCAAGCCTTCGGTAAAAGCAGCTGCACATCCTCCTGCTTTCCCTAAAGTAATAAAGATCTCGATAGGCTCCTTACGCTCATTGTCAAAAATCTGTGTATAAATATTCCCACAACTTGTCCTTTTTCTCAACCGCGTCCCATACGCTTTCTCGGGAGTTGGCTTTTTGATGCCGAACTCAGTCGTCACTCTATTCCTCATCTCCAGAACTTGTCCCTCCCTACTATTATCTCGATATACAGTTAAACCCTTACAACCTAATTTATAGGCCAGCATATACGCGCTCCTTATATCTTCGATCCTAGCGTTTTTTCTGAAGTTTACAGTTTTGGATACTGCATTGTCGATATATTTTTGAAAGATTGCTTGCATCATTATATGCCACTCAGGGGCTATATCATGTGCTGTAATAAAGACCCTCTTCACTAATTCCGGTATGCCGTCTATCTCCTTTAACGACCCCTTCTTTGAGATATTATCCATCAAATCTTCACTATAGAAACCTTGTTCCATAGCTATCTTTTTAAAGAAAGGGTTCACTTCAACGAGTTTTTGATCATCAAGGACATTACGAGTATAACATACTGCATAAATAGGTTCAATACCACTAGAGCAACCAGCTATTATAGAAATACTTCCAGTTGGAGCTATCGTTGTCAGAGAAGCATTTCTTATCTTTAACCCACTTGGAACATCGTAAATACTGTTCTTGAAGTTAGGAAAGCACCCCCTTACTTCTGCAAGCTCAGCCGACATCTTCCTCGCTTCATTTTGGATAAACTTCATAATTTCTTCAGCAAGATCGGTCGCTTCTTTTGAGTCATAAGGTATACCTAACTGAATTAGCATGTCCGCAAAGCCCATTACGCCCAACCCTATCTTTCTATTTGCCTTAGTCATCTTTTCAATTTGAGGTAATGGATACTTGTTGACATCTATAACGTTGTCAAGAAAATGAATCGACGTTCTAACTGTTCTTATCAACTTATCGTAATCTATTTCACTATCCCTGACCATCAAGGATAGATTTATAGAGCCAAGATTGCATGATTCGTAAGGTAGTAATGGTTGTTCGCCACACGGATTTGTACTCTCGATAACACCTAATTGGGGTGTAGGATTAGATATATTGATTCTATCCAAAAAAAGAATCCCAGGTTCACCATTTTTCCAAGCCATACTAACTATCAATTCAAAAACTTCTTTGGCTAGTAACTTTCTTACTACTTGATTAGTACGTGGATTTATTAATTCATACTCTTCATCATTCTCAACAGCTTGCATGAATTTCTCTGTAAGACCTATCGAAATATTGAAATTGTTGAAAGCATCGCTCTCCTCCTTCGCCTTGATGAACTCGATTATATCAGGATGGTCTACCCTTAAAATGCCCATGTTGGCGCCTCTCCGTCTCCCTCCTTGCTTTATAACATCTGTAGCTATGTCGAATACCTTCATAAAAGAGACTGGGCCTGAAGCTATTCCACCAGTAGATTTTACTACATCATTTTTAGGCCTTACATTAGAAAATGAAAAACCAGTTCCACCACCAGATTTGTGGATCAAAGCTGTACTCTTGACTGCTTCAAATATGCTATCTATCGAATCTTCAACTGGAAGAACGAAGCAAGCAGAAAGTTGGCCCAAATCAGTACCAGCATTCATCAAAGTTGGGGAATTTGGCAAGAACTCCAAATTAACCATGACTCTATAGAATTCTTCTTCAATTTTTACAAGATCGACATTAGGCTCATATTGAATGTCTGCAATAGCTATCGCCCCCGCCACTCTTCGTAACATTTGTTCAGGAGTTTCTACGGTCTTGCCCTCTTCATCCTTCTTTAAGTATCTCCTCTCAAGTACTCTTAAAGCGTTTGATGAGAGTGTACGTCCAAGAACTTTTTTTTCCGTGGCGAGCCCCATGCTTAATTTTCAATAATTAAAAACTTCGGCCATATTTCTAATTTTCTTTTAGTAAATTTTCATAAATCTAAAAACATCCTTGATTTTCATTAAACCAAGACATCTTTATTTTTACTATGATAACTTTAAACATTATTCATTTTTTCTTGAAAAAATTAAAAATCAAGAACCCTCAATTTTTTTTTGGTAAAACCGGTTTGACTAAATTTAAACAATTGAGTATTGAGTAAAAATTGTAGAACTACATGCCTTACATCTTTTAATGTTTATTGGATATTTGGCCCCACATTTCTTACACATTGCCATCCGTTTATTAAGTTTGAAGTAGTCGAGTTTTTCAATAGATTCTAAAATGGATTCCTTAACAATATCTTCATTAGCATCGGGAGAGATGTTCATAACGATTGAGAAACTACCATTCAGGTTCTTAGACAAGTAGTTTAATCCATCGACAAAATTTGAATTATTGAGGTCTGTCCTTTGTATATAAGGGATTTGAGAATAGGCTTTTTTTCCACTCTTTGAAATTACAATGGATTTGCCGTACTTTTCAACATCTAAATCATAAAACCGCTTTGCTCCATCGCTCTGAAGAATTCCTATACCAATATTCTTTTCTTCAGCATTCCCATCGGTGAATTTAATTGCTGTTTTTACAATTTTTTCAGTTATAGTACTCTTATCTGATTGAGGTGCTTCATTTTCAGTTAGATTTAAAAGCGTCTCATTTAATCCTACAAGGTTTATCATAGCAGGCATATAATCAGTGGATATTATGCTCGAATTTTGTGTTAATGTTGGTAAAAGTCCTTTACTGATAGATTCTCCAACTATTTTCCTTCTACTAGATACAGCACTAATCGCTGATTGAAGAAGCATAGCTAGTTTTGCCCTAAAGTAAGCTTCATCTTTGTTAGATTCATAGGAGAGTTTTGGAAGGTTTAATGATAGAGAGTGAATTACACTAAAACCATTTAGTTTAAGATCAGTTGAAGGATACCTTTTTTTTATACCGCTATAGGCTCGAATCGAATCAGGCTGACTCGATATTGCGATGCATCCGCCTGAATTTAAGATAAATATTACATGTTTTAGTAACTCAACATCTATGCTTCGATTCAAGAAAACATTCAACCTAATCTTTGGAAACATAGTGTTTCTAGTGTAGTCTTGGTAAGCCTCAAGAGAGGCATACATGATCTCTTCGATCGATTCTACTTTTAAATCACTATCGTAATGAGGGTTGATTTGTATCGATATACTAGGTTTGTTGTAGGAGTTTGCCAAAATAGATGAGATAGATAGAAAAGTTCTAAAGATGGCTCTTCTAAGCTCTTTCTGACTTTTTCCCTTTGCATATTTGCCTATATATGCTAAAAAATTCTCATAAACAATTTCGGAGGCTACTTCCAAGCTTAAAAAAGAAGTCAGAACCGTCAATTCAACAATAACTTCTTCTATCTCATGAGGAGGGCCGAAATGTGTTAAATTCAACCCACCTCCAAAGTAGATGTTATTATAATGTAAGGATGTAAGGTCTAGAAAGAGAGTGTCAGGCATAAGGCCCCAACTACCTAGGTTAGATAGATGTATATCTCCAGATAGATAGGCATCGGATATATCTCTGGGAAGTTGAGTTAAAAGAAGATATTCTGAGAAGACTGCTTTAGCCGTCTTCCCTACAATTTCACTAATCCCTTCCTTCGCCTTGCTTGCCTCGCTTATCAATGTCGTCACATCAAATGTTGGCAAGCCTAGTCGAGTCAATTTATGCCTATATTCTTCATAACCATGCTCTATGAGTAAGGCATTCACCATCTCCCTTATCAATGGGGCTGTAAGGTATACTGTCTGAAATTTGGATAGTCTCGTCTCCACTTCGTTAGCTATTCTATGGGCTAACTCTACAGGCATACCAGCTTCTCTGATTAGGGAGCGGAGGATTTTATCAGGATTAAATTCTTCCATAGTCTGCCTCGATGTTCTCACATAAAATTTTCCGCTATTTAGCATAGACTGCTCTTCAATTTGCCTTGTAAGGTTCAGTACTAATCTACCAAGGCTCGAAATAGAATATTTCCTCTCAGTTCTGTTTAAAGAAACCAATGCCTGTCTCACGAGTTTACGTAAATGGTAGGCAAATTTTCCCGACTCTTTCTTGGATTTAAAGCCTGCAAGGGTTTTAAGGTCAGAATAGCTTAAAGGCCCTTTGGCATTTAGAATTCTAAGAACTTCTAGTCTGTTGGGGGAGGCTATAGCAGAATATATGCTTTTTACCCTTCGGGATGTTGGCGCCATCTTCAAGAGAAGATATTTGGAAAAGGTATGTGATAAATTTTTACAGTAAGAATCATTTGATAGGATGTGACTATCAAAGTAAAACTTATTAATGGTTGGCTTATCCAACCAAGAATTAATTATGAAACAAATAATTATTGTTATTGGGATACTATTAGTGATAATAACTGGAGTCGTGGTTGTAGCTCTCTGGCAACAATCATATGCCCCACCAGAACCTACAGGACCCTTTTGGGTTATCGATGATGTTGGAAGAAACGTTACTATACATACATACCCGCCTGAAAGTATAGTTTCTCTGTCACCGAGTTCAACAGAGATTCTATTTGCTTTGGGCCTTGGAGATAAAGTAGTCGGCGTAGATACATACTCTGACTATCCTGAAGAGACAGAAAATATATCGAAAGTTGGAAGCTTCTCAACAATTAGTATCGAAGCCGTTTTGGGATTAAAACCTGATCTGGTCTTGGCGACTGGAGGAATTCAAAAAACTGTTGTCGAAGACTTAGAAGAACCACTTAATTCCATCAATGGTTCTATTGTAGTCCTTTCTCCCCAGAACATTTCAGCTATACTTTCAGATATTACTATGGTTGGAAACATTACTGGGAAGATGAATGAAGCGAATATACTAGTAGCAGATATGGAGAATAAGATTCAGGAGATTGTTGATAAAACACAAGGAGCTGTAAGACCACGTGTATATATCGAATATTTTTTCAATGGTGGTTATTGGAGCTTTGGATCTGAATCGATGATCAATGAGGTGATCTATAAAGCAGGAGGGATTAATATCTTTGCAGGCTTTCAAGGTACATACATGGCTACGAATGATGAAGCGATATTCACTTCTGTCCCAGAAGTCATAATCATTTGTAAGGGAGCCATGGCAAAATCCTGTGGACTAACGCCAGAGGTTATAGAAGGTCGATCGGGTTGGGATCAGTTGCCTGCAGTTGAAAACAATAGAATATATGAAGTCGATGATCCGATACTTACAAGGCCTGGTCCGAGAATAGTAGAAGCAATAGAAACACTTGCCAGTTTTTTTCATCCAGAACTTGTTGACTGATGATTATGGTTGACTCAAGAAATAAAACGTGTCGAAGAAGAAACTCGATACTTTGAGAGGTTCAAAAGATGGGAGATGATCGTCATCTTCCTTGTTTTAGCTCTAGTGCTTACTCTATCATTATCGATAGCAGTAGGTCAGATGCAGATTTCACTACCTAATACTTGGAAGATCGTAATTAAAAATATACCTTTTTTTGGTGATTTAATCACTGAAGAATTTTCTGTTCTTGAAGAAGTCACAATTATGCAAGTTAGGTTACCTCGAACTATCGCAGCTATGATTGTTGGTATAGCCCTTTCAGTTGCTGGAGTTGTTTTGCAAGGATTATTTAGAAATCCTATGGCTGAGCCTTATCTATTAGGGATTTCTTCAGGAGCTGCTTTAGGAGCTGCGATTGTAATAGGTCTTGGGATCGGATCTAGTTTTTTAGGAATATTCGACTCAGTACAATTGATGGCTTTTATTGGTGCTCTAGTATCAGTTTTTGTAGTATATAATATCGCAAAAATGGGTCCCAGAGTTCCTATGTTGACAGTATTATTAGCCGGAATTGCTATGACTAGCTTTTTATCAGCTGTAATTTCATTTATCATGATTACCTTAGGTGAATCGTTGCATTCTTTGATATTTTGGCTATTCGGTACACTAAGTGGGATTAAGTGGAGTGAGGTAACGATCTCATTGCCCCTAATAACATTGGGAATATTTGTAATCCTTATCTTTTCTAGACAGCTTAACATAATGTTGCTTGGTCAAGATGAAGCACAACAATTAGGTATAGAGACCGAAAGACTGAAAAAGATCATGCTTGTGTTTGCAACCTTAATAACGGCGACAGCTGTGGCAATCAGTGGAACGATAGGATTCATTGGTTTAGTAATACCTCATATAGCAAGAATACTGGTCGGTCCTGATCATCGAATTTTAATTCCCTCTTCAGCCTTGGCGGGAGCAATAATTCTAGTCTTTTGTGACACCTTATCTAGGATTGTAATACAACCTGCTGAACTCCCTGTTGGAGTACTGACTGCATTTTTTGGTGCTCCCTTCTTTCTCTATCTTCTTCGTAAAAAGAAAGGTTTGGGTATGAAAGGGTGAGAGTTTGGTTAAATTAAATATCAATGGTGTAGATTGTTTTTATGGTTCGATAAAAGTTCTAGAGAATATAGTCTTTTCAGTTAAAGGAGGGGAATTTGTAGGTATATTGGGGCCCAACGGTTCAGGCAAGACAACTTTACTAAAAACTATTGGACGAATCTTAAAGCCAAAGGTTGGAACTATTCTTCTGAATGATATCGATGTTTATATAATGAAAGCAATGGAGGTTGCTAAGAATATAGCGGTTGTACCCCAAGATACAAGTGTAGCCTTCGATTTAACAGCTTTAGATTTAGTTCTTATGGGACGTAACCCACATATAGGACTCTTTGAGACTGAGACTAAAGAAGATTTAACAATCGCAAAGAAATCTATGGAACTGACCAGTATATGGCATTTAGCGAATAGAAAAGTAAGTGAATTAAGTGGTGGAGAAAGACAACGGGTTATAATCGCACGCGCCTTAGCTCAAGAGTCTAAGGTACTTCTTCTCGATGAACCAACAAGTCACTTAGATGTAAACTATCAGATAGAGACGATGGACCTTTTAAGAGAACTTTGCAAAAAGAAAGAGTTGATAATATTGGCTGTTTTTCATGACTTTAACTTAGCTGCAAGATACTGTGACTCTGCCATTTTATTGAGTACTGGAAGAATAGCTTCAATAGGACCTCTTGATGAAGTATTAACAAAAGAGAATCTCAAAAAGATCTTTTTTGTAAATGCAATAGTGAAGCAACATCCCTTAACAAGTTCACTTTATGTTGTACCATTGTCTACATCTGGACTCAAGAAAATTCAACCAAAAGATTTTACAGTTCATGTAATATCTGGTGGTGGAACAGGAGTATTGTTGATGAGGAAGTTATTGGAACGTAACTATAGAGTAACTGTTGGTGTGCTTAATGTGTTGGATTCAGATCATGATGCAGCTAGCACCTTGGGTATACCCATTATAAACGAAGCTCCATTTTCAGAGATAACAGAGGATGCACATAAGGCTAATCTAAACAAAATAGATGAAGCAAAAGCAGTTGTATTGAGTAGTACTCCCTTTGGCTATGGTAACCTAAAGAATCTTGAAGCTGTACAGACATCCCTTGAGAAGGGTATAAAAACAATTGTGGTCGATGGAACTCCAATTCAAGAGAGGGACTTTACAGGTGGGAAGGCTAAAGCCTTGTATATGAGATTAAAAGAAAAAGGCGCAATATTTGTTAAAAGTCCTGACGAAGTTCTACCTATCCTTGAGTCTTGTGAAGGTAGATTAGGTTTTTCTGATAATTAAGTAGATGATAATAGATTATGAATCCCATCGAGTTAGCCAAGAAACATATTAAGAATTTACAACCATGTATACACGGTGGCGAGGTTTGGCAGCACAATCCGAATAAAAAAGACTTTCTATTGGATTTCAGTGCTAATGTTAATCCATTAGGCCCATCCCCTAAAGTGATCGAGACAATCAAAGAAAGTCTTTGGAAGATCCCCTATTATCCCGACTCTAACTGTGCTTCACTTAAGGAGGAAATCTCAGAGTATATCGGTAGGATAGGTCCCGAAAACTTGATAGTAGGAAATGGTTCAACTGAGCTTATCTACATTTTTGCAGAAGTTTTCCTAGAACAAGGCGAAAAGGCGTTAATTCCAGCGCCTACATTCGGGGAGTATGAGAAAGCTGTATTGAAGGCTGGTGGTAGATCAGAGTATCTGCCTCTGTCTTTAACCGATGGTTTTAAGATAGATGTTAAGGAATTCATTGAAAAAATCCCCCATGTAAAAGTTGTCTTTTTATGCAATCCAAATAACCCTACAAGCCTATCGATAGCTTCGGAAGATTTATCTAAAATAATTAGTGAAGCAATGAAGGAAGATGTACTCATCTTTATAGACGAAGATTTTATGGATTTTGTCCCTAAAGAAAAACGTTCTTCTCAAGTTGGGGAGATAAAATCTTATCCAAATTTGTTCATCCTAAAATCCTTTACAAAATTCTTTGGGCTCACTGGTCTAAGAATAGGTTATGGAATAGGCAATAGAGAGATGATCGATATACTGTCTAGAGCAAAGATGCCTTGGAATATAAACTGCTTAGCTGAAGTTGCAGCGATAGCTGCTCTAAAAGATAAGCAGTTTTCAGAGAAGACCTTTAGATTGATCGAGGAGGAGAAGGAGTTTTTATTTGATGAGCTGAACAAGATAAAAGGCTTCGATGTATTGCCACCTGACTCAAATTTCTTTTTGATAAATATTGAGCAGACGAGGTTAAAGGCAGATGAGCTTAAGCGCGATCTTCTTAAGTTCGATATATTGATTCGAGACTGTAGCTCCTTCGAAGGTCTTGATAACCGTTATATCAGAGTTGCTATAAGAACGAGAAAAGAAAATGAGTTACTAGTTGAAGCTTTAAAAAAGGTATGTCTATGAATTATCGGAAAGCCGAGGTCCCGTTCTCAAAATCAAAAAAGTCCAAGGCTCTGATGGTTCAAGGCACCTCATCCTATTGTGGAAAAAGTCTACTTGTAGCTGCTTTATGTAAAATATTTTCAGAAGCTGGATATAAGGTTGCGCCCTTTAAAGCTCAAAATATGTCACTTAATTCATTCGTTACTGAGGATGGAGAAGAGGTCGCACGCGCTCAAGCTCTCCAAGCTTTTGCTGCGAGTATAGAACCAACTGTAGATATGAACCCAATTCTTTTAAAGCCAAAAGGCGACACGATATCACAAGTAGTTTTTTACGGAAAGCCTTACAAAGATATGAGCGCAAAAGATTACTATTCAGAATTCGCTTTAAAGGAGGGGCTACAAAGTGCAAAAGATTCTTTGGAGAGACTCATGTCCAGATTTGATATCATATTTATCGAGGGAGCAGGTAGTCCAGCAGAAATAAACATCTATGACACGGATATAGTAAATATGCGCATCGCAGAATTTGTAAAAGCACCTGTACTTCTCATTTCAGATATTGATAGGGGAGGTGTGTTTGCTAGCTTGGTGGGAACTTTAGAGCTTCTGAAACCTCAGCATCAAGAGCTTATAAAAGGCTTTATAATAAACAAGTTCAGAGGTCAGTTAAGTTTACTAGAACCTGGGTTGTTGAAATTAACAGAGATAACAGGTAAACCCGTCTTAGGGGTCATTCCTTTCATTCAGGACCTGATTTTACCCGATGAGGATTCAATGTCTCTTGAGAGAGTTTCCCAAATAGATGAAGGTAAAATAGTCATAGTTGTCGTTCGACTTCCAAGAATTTCTAACTTTACAGATTTCGATCCCTTAGAGTCAGAGCCTTCGGTAAAAGTTCGTTATATCAAATCAGTAGAAGAGCTCGGTAAACCGAACGCGATAATTATACCGGGTACAAAGAATACAGTGCAAGACCTTCTATGGTTAAAGAATAATGGGTTAGCAGATGAAATATTTCGATTGGCAAAGAAGGGGACTCCAGTTCTTGGTGTATGTGGTGGTTATCAAATAATAGGAAAGAAGGTAATAGATAAAAAAGGCATAGAAGGTGGTACACCGATAGAGTTTACAGGTATCGGTCTTCTTAATACAGTGACTGAGTTCCAACAATATGAAAAGATGACTGAAAGGGTCGTTGCTCAGATAATCGGGGATAGCCCGATGCTACATTCAGGAATAGGAAAGACTATCATCGGATATGAAATTCACATGGGAAAAACATCTTTGGGTAAAGATGTTAATCCAGCTTTTAGAATAATTCGGCGTGGAAGTAAAGATGTCTATGATTTTGATGGTGCAGTCGATGCTAGTGGTTCAATCTTAGGTACATATATCCACGGGATTTTTGATGAATTGCCTGCTAGAAAATCTTTTATTGACTTTTTAAAGAAGAAAAGTGGGATAAAACCTTCAAATGAGACTGTAAGCGATGTCAGAGCTGAATGGGAGAAAAGCTTAAGGCAACTTGCGAAGATCGTTAAGATCAGTCTTGATATGGATAAAGTTTGCAAGATTATTGATGTGCCTATAATTTAAAGCTGAAGATTTTGCTCCTAAATTTAGATTTTATAACTGAATCCGTAATCATTCTGATCTTGGCACTTATAATCGATCTAATATTTGGCGAACCTCCAGAAATTTTTCATCCAACAGTATGGATGGGAAAGACAGCAGAATTTTTGAAGTCGAAATTGAAGAGTAAAAGTCTCAAGACTGAAAAGATAAATGGGATAGTACTGGGTCTGACTATTATTTTAACCTTCGCCCTTTCAGCTTATCTGATACTTAACTTCATGAAATATTATGCGAATCTGAATATAATATTATATATCTTATTGGCGAGCTTTCTTTTAAAGACGGCATTCTCTATGAAATGTATGGGTCAACTATCGATACCTATAGGTGAATCTATTGAGGAAGGCAAGATGGAAGAAGCTAAAAATAGATTAAGAAGAATTGTAAGAAGAGATCCAACAAATTTCGATGATCAAAAAATCCTTTCAGCAACTGTTGAATGTGTTATCGAAAGCACGGTAGATGGGATAACATCTCCCCTATTCTACTACAGTATTTTCGGAGTTCCTTTGGCGATAGCCTATAGAGCGATTAACACATTAGACTCTACAGTTGGTTACAAAGATTCAGAGCATGTAAATATAGGATGGTTCTCAGCGAAAATGGATGATATAGCCAACTATCTTCCGGCACGTATAACTTCTATTTTGATGATTCTATCGGCATGGTTATTAAACGAAGACTGGAGAGGTGCATGGAAAATTTTAAAGAGAGACAGGGGTAAGACTGAGAGCCCAAATGCAGGTTGGACGATGTCGACTGCTGCAGGTATATTCAACGTTCAATTTGAGAAGCCTGGCTATTACATTTTAGGTGACCGTGTTAATCTATTGAATTCTCAGCACGTCCTTAGGGCTCTAAGAATAATGAAGTTGACAACTCTATTATTCATGATGATTGTTGTTTTACCAATCATCATACTTATCGGAGGATTTTTGGGACTGATCTTATTATGAAGGCAAAAAGGGACCATAATGCATTAAAGATTGTAAATAGAACTGATTAGAAGTGTCTATCAAGATGAGATTTGATTTAAAGTTGGAGGGGGTACAGTGTGAAGTTCAGAAGGATACTTTAATGATAAACTTCAACAAGCCTATAAAGATCTTAAGTTCAGCAGTTTTAAACGAGGGGCTTCTTAAAGCTAGAGCGATCATAAACCATCATGTACCTCATAGTTTTAATCATCGAGACCCTCCAAGTGTACTGAGAGATTTAGTTAATGATCTAAACTTGCCTGATGATACCGTAGGACTTATGACAGCCGTTGAAACTCAAAATGTAGCCATCAATATTAAGAGAACAAAGGATATGACTGTTTGCGCATTAGTAACAGCAGGCTTATCTTACCCAGCTACAGCGGGTGACGAAACGATAGAATCTATCAATGCGGGCACTGTCAACATTATACTTATTATCGATAGGAACTTGACAGACGGTTGTATGGTCAACTGCATCCAGACAGCTGTGGAGGCAAAGACCGTTGCTTTAAGGGAACTAGACATTAGAAGTCGTTTTTCAAATAGTACTGCAAGCGGGTCTACATCAGATGCGATCTTAGTGGCTTGTATGGAGGTAGGTAATCCTATCAAATACGCTGGCACGGGAACGGAGATAGGCATAATGATAGGCAAGGTGGTTAAAGAAGCAACAAAAGAAGCTATTCAGAAGCATGATCCTGGCATAGTACCCGATAGGTCTATTATAGAAAGATTAGGTGAGAGGGGAATAAAGATCGATGCTATGGTCGAGTCTGGTCTAGAGTTATTTACGCCATCTCATGGAATAGAAAGCCGAGAAAAAGCTTCAAAGTTATTCAGAAAAGGGCTCATCAAAGTGTTATCAGATTTCAATATTTCTGCTTTGATCTTGGCAGCCCTCAAGTTGCAGGAGGAGGGAGAGATAGGATCGATACCTAACTTGCCGAAAAAAGATTTCTTGGAAGACCCTATATCATTAGTAGCTGATGAAAGTATTGGTATGGCTATAGCCAACTATATCGCTGGAACTTGGGGCTTTTACAACTTTCTCTACTTTGAGAGGAAAAAGCCTGGAATGATAAAGAATCTCGGCCCTTTTCTTGATGATGCAATAGGTGGCTTACTGGCTGGAGTGCTTTCCAATATCTACACAAAATCAAGAGAAAAGTGAGGTCTGTGGGAATCCTCGATGGATTAAAGAGTGTAATTGCCTTCCTTACAGTGATACCTATAAAGAATGGCCATTCGCTCGAAGATATGGGGAGATATATGCCCCTCTTCCCTCTTGTAGGCTCGATAATAGGATTAATTAGTGGGATATTTGCGTGGTTCCTTCTGCACATACTACCTGGAATTATTGTAGGGATATTGACTTTGGGCTTCATACTTCTAGTAACTGGCATTCATCATACAGATGGATTGCTCGATTTTGGGGATGGTATAATGTATCAAGGTCCACCTGAGAAGAAGGTGGAAGTTATGCATGATAAGCAGACTGGAGCGGGTGGCTTAACTTTTGGACTTGTATTTTTAATGGCAACTGCCTTTAGTATCGGTCTCTTGAGTATCTCTGAAATAATTCAGAGCTTGATCGTAGCCGAGATCTCTGCAAAACTTGCTATGGTGACGATAGCTTGGGCTGGAAAGTCTGCTCATGAAGGTCTGGGCACTTATTGTGTCGATGCCATGCATGGTAATCTTAGATTACAAAAATTGATGATACCTTTGATCATAAGCTTTGTCATAGCCATACCTTTAATGAGAATTGTTGGACTAGTTGTGGTCATCTCAGCAGTTGTTGTTAGTTTGATAATAGTCTGGTCTTCTAACAGACATTTTAACGGTATTACTGGAGATGTCTTTGGAGCTGTCAACGAAATCATACGTGCAACCTCTTTGATTGTGATTTTGGTGATGGTTCAATGGCTATGACTGCTTTAGTGATGGCTGGTGGCAGAGGAACACGAATAAAAAGTCATGGAGAGAAACCATTATTGAAGATCGGTGGGAAGCCTCTCATAAAGCATGTTATAGATGCACTAAAAGTGGCTGATGAAGTAGACAGGATAGTTGTTACCATCAGCAAACACACCCCTCAAACAGCCAAAAAGGCAAGGGAACTCTCAGTTGAGGCAATATTGACATCTGGTAAGGGTTACATATTGGATGTCCGTGAGGCGGTAAGGAATTTGAAGTTAAGCTATGTCTTAACAGTTGCAGCGGACCTTCCTCTTATAACAGGAGAGGTCCTCGACAAGGTAATAAATCATTACAAGAGTTGTGGCAAGTCTGTTCTTGCTGTCATGGTACCTGCAGAGAGATTCGAAAAACTAGGGTTGAGCATGGATTTAGTACTTGATGTAGGTGGTAGGCGTTTGGTTCCTGCAGGAGTCAACGTTTTAGATGGAAATAAAGTCGATAAAGAAGAGTTTGAAAAAGAGCTTGATCAAGAATTACTTGTGATAGATAGTGAAAAATTCGTGAACATCAATACGCCTCAAGACCTTATGATAACAGAGCAACTGTTGAGCTCAAGATCTTAAGAACGACGTTTTTAGCTTTAAAAGTTTGAGCTTAATGGTATACATAAGGTTTAAAGATGGATTGAATTTCTATCAGATATAATGTATGAAATTCCGACCCCTTTCAGAATATTAGAGAGCATTACTGAGGAGTACCAAGAGAAAGACTTAGTGATAAAGAACTTCTCATTGGTAAAACTCATGGTATTTGATATGGGTAGTGTTGTTGATGTTAAATCGGATTTTATGAAAATTTGTGAGTTTATGGTGCATAGTGGTCTAGCAGTTGCTAGCGAAGGTTATGATGATATTTATGGTAAAGCAGAATACTTGGCAAGAAAATTGAATCTAATAGGTGAAGAAATCAAGAAGCTCTGGAGAAGTCTAAAAGAAGAGGATA
>JAKLZG010000019.1 GCA_024256165.1 Candidatus Methylarchaceae archaeon HK02M2 | reverse complement strand
AAATCGTAATACTAGCCAAGAAATCTTCTTAACTTTTATCTATCAACTCTAGTTTGACATTATAATTTGTTATTATACCGATCTTCATTAAAAAAATCAACTCTCTTCATATATTCGTATGTATTTACGGATAACTTGCTCCCAATCGTATTCTCTCTTAACTTTATCTTTAGCTTTATTAGTAATATTTTTATGAATTCTCTCATCTTTTAAAACTAAATCTATTAGATTTGCAAGTTTATAATAATCTCCAGGCTTGAATAAATACCCGTTTACTTTGTCTTTGATCAACTCAAAAATCCCCCCTATTTCAGATGCTATCACAGCCGTTCCAGAAGCAAAGGCTTCTAATATTACTGTAGGCAATCCCTCCATAAAACTTGGCACAATCAATACTTTTGAAGATGCTATCAATTTAATAGCTTCAATCCAAGGTCTTCCATGAACAGTTATGAATTCATAATCTGATAACAATTTTAAAGCTTTAATTAAAACACCGTAACCCTTTTCTTTCGTCATTCTCCCAACGTAGACGATTCTTCTCGGTCTACGCTCAACATCTCTACAAATTTCTTCGATTTTACTGACATCTACAGCATTCGGTACATATTCGACATTGAATCCTATATTGCGGTAGATGTGTGTAGTATCTTTACTGATGCATGTGATGGAATCTGCCCAATTAAGAACCTTCTTTTCATAAAGACTTAACACCTTTCCTAAGATCTTTCCATGCAATAACTCTATTTGTGATGAATAATATCCATGAATTGATAATATTCTTTTACCTTCCACGGTCTTTGCTGGGATCATGCTTGGCAAGTTATGGGCATGAATTATATCTGCTCTCTCTCGCTTCAAGCAAGAAAAAAACGCCCAGCTAAGATTCTTAAGATTTTTAACAGGGATGTAAGGTGTGTTATTTGTTGAGACGACCGTAACTTCGTATCCTTTATTCATCAATTTTTTTGAGAGAGATTCGACATGTCTTCCAACACCTGATGTACCACCAAATGTTGGAGAAAGAAGTCTGATCTTCATTTATATTTACTCTTTTAAGTCAATTTTTGATGATCGCCATAGTTCAGGATATGTACTGACCTTCATTATTACACGCTTTGTCATAAAGGCCAGCCCTTTACTCGCATTTACTATCTCATTTGTAGACATCAAAGCCTCTCCTATTGCTACCAACTCATCCTTCAAAGTATACATACATATTATATCCCCTTTCAAGATATTAGGCGATATCTGCAATATCCCAGGTACAGCCAATTGCGCTCCATGACAGATAGCATCCACGGCTGAATCTCGCATTACAACCGCCTTTATAGAAGATGTAGCAAACTCTATAGGTCTTATGAACTTCCTTATCTTATCTTCATTCCCCTCTTTCCATTCATAAACTCCATCCAATAGATCATGAAGCCTAACCAATCCATCTTCTTCATTCAGATCGCTGACCTTCGTTCTTCTTAACTCTACCATGGTAGCGCCCGAGCCCAAGATTTCCCCGATATCGTAAATGAGCTTTCTCACATAAGTTCCAGCTTGGCAGAGAACTCTTAAGAGGATTAGATTGCCACTCTGCTCGATCAAATCTAGATTGTAGATAGTACGAGTCCTTGTGGCTCTCTTCACAGACGATCTTTGAGGGGGGCGTTGATAAATTTCTCCTGTAAATTCAGAGATAACTTGTTTTAGCCTTGTCAGATTCATTGGATTGTGAATTCTCGCAACAGCATAATACTCCTTAGGTCCTAATAAGAGGAGTGATAGAGCTTTTGTTCCTTCACCTAACCCTATTGGTAGCATTCCCGTTACAAGGGGGTCCAGAGTTCCACTATGTCCTGCCTTTTCCACTCCCAGCATCTTTCGCACCCAAGATACAACTTCATGGCTAGTCGGCCCTGGAGGCTTGTCTAGGAGTACGACCCCATAATCCAAGAGAGTTTTTATAGGACGCTTGTATGGATCGTAACCATAACTTAAATCTGTTATATCTTCATCTATAGTAATCGAAGCCTGCAAAAATGGTCTCCTCTTACTTTATTTATACTAAACTAAAAACCTTTGTAGCACGTAACTTTTAAAGGGCTTTATTATGGTAATCTTTTGATATAAAGATCGATAACTTTGGAGACTACATCGTAGACTTCAAGGGGGTCGAATCTATCTGTATTTAGTATGAGATCGAAAGGGGAAACGTCTCTTCCAAAATCAAACCCATAAAGGTTCTTATAGATAGATCTGGTCATCTCGTCCTTCTCCTGTATTATCCGAAGGGTACTTTGAAGCGTCATTCGATCCCTTTTAGATGCCCTTTCTGCTCTCTTCTCTAAAGATACTTTTAACCAGATCTTGAAGGCCTCTCTTTCCAAGAGCCAAGGCATTGTCCAGCTATCAAGCACAACATTCCCTCTATCTGCCATTTTGAGTAATTTATCATCTACTTTTTTATCGAATTTTTTATACTTCATTCTTTCTTCTAAGAACCTTAGTCCTTCTTTACTCTCCCACCATCCATAAATTTTCGGCTGATATCCCTTTTCCATCGCTATTTGTTTTAAGGCATCTCCACCTGAAAAGTATCTCAAACCGTATCTTTTGGCAATTCTTTTAGCTAAAGTGCTCTTTCCAGAACCAGCCATACCTGAGATACAAATTACAAGATTACTCTTTTTTAGAGGCATCTATCATATTTGTTTTCAACGAATTTATTAAGCATTCTAGCTCGGACTAGTTCTAAGAAGCTTCATTATAATTGCACTGAAAGCGAAAGATGAAATCAAGTACCACCAGAAAAGGCTGAAACCATAACCTACTAGTGATCCGCTAACTTCGATCGGTACTCCAATGTTTATTATGAAGAGGTTAATAGGTATAGGAGACACGGCCACAATAGCATCATAGCCGCCAAGGAAAGTAGCAAGAAGATAGTAAACTGCTATGAACGGGACCCAAAAGAGAAGCATGGGTTTCATTCTTTCTTTTGTTACTTTCATCTGTAACTCCATCATCTGCTTCTCCCTTTTCTTGAGTTTTTTCTCTTTAGCCTTATCTTTTGTTTGTATAGCTTGCTTCAGTTCATCTCTGAAAGCCTTAACTTCTGTATTTATTCTTCTTGCTCGATCCACATCTGTAAATAGACGGGTTATCGTGTTTGAAGTAAGGCTCAACAGTAAAGCGACAGCTGTTACTAACAAAGTAGCTACGGGCATCATAGTTGGGTCTACCATTCATATCACATCAAGAGCTTTTAGAATCCGTTTGGCAGCCTCGTCTATATGATTTTCTTTATTCATTACAATAAGTAGTGGAGCGCCACTTATTATCGCTGCAGTATTCAACATACCTCTTGCTATCTCCATCTCTTTGTCAATCGCATCTTCTTCAGCAGAATCTCTAAGCCTTCCGGAATCTCTTGTTCGCCTTGAAATTATTTCATGAGGTAGAGCTTCTATCAATATCAGATTACTCGGAGATAAAGATCTTAAGACTTCAAATGGAAGACCGGGCCAATATCCTTCCTTGGTGTTTATCATGAGGTGAGTGTCTACAAATAAAAAATCAGGTTTCATCATTACTATCTTCTCAGCCGCTTTTATTTGGAGTTTACGCTGGTCATCTACTGGCAACTTTCTCATTTCATCTCTATGCTTAATGCCTAGATTTTTTGCTTCCTCAAACATCAAAGTACCAAATACAACAGATTCTAAAGTTAACTTATGTTTTTTTATCTGTTCCACTACCATGTTGACCACTGTTGTCTTACCGACCCCAGGAATGCCCACAATTACAACTCGTTTAGTAACCAAAGTCAACACCATATAGAAGTAAGCTTGAAAATGAATCTCTACTCAAGTTAAAAATCTTTTTCTTTATCGCTTACTTTCTCTCAAATATTCCCGCAAGCCTAGGCATCATCGTCTCGAGTTGCTCCTTCATCAATATCTGGTAATACTGCATGATTATACCTATCATCAACAATATTCCCGTGCCTGAGCCAAAGACACCCAAGACATCGGACACAGAAGCTAGGAGACCGATTATAATACCGCCTAAAATAGTAATTGGTGGGATGTACCTTGTTAAAATAGTTCCTACCGAAGCTTCTGCTCTTCTAAAGCCTGGGACATGAACGTCTGCATCGATCAGGCTTTTAGCAACGTCTTTAGGTGCTAAACCACCTATCTCTACCCAGAGTTTGGAGAAGATCGTTACAATCAAGACCATAAAAAAGATGTAAGAGAGAGCTCTTAAAGGATCTTCCAAAGCAGTGCTCAATCCATATATTGGTGACATGTAATAAACTAAACCTCCTGTTGGAAATAATATGTTACCTGTCGCATCAAGTGTCCCTGTACCTAGCCAGTTGAGCCATATGTTGGTGTTCGCTGGATTGTAACTGCTCCAAATGAATTGAGAGATGAATACAAAATCTGTTAGTACTACTGAAGCAAAGATTACTGGAACGACTGATACATAGAGCAACTTAATGGGATAGACGCCTGAGAAGCCTTTGTATTTCGAGGATGAGATGGGTACCTCTACCCTGACCCCTTCAATATAAATTAGGAAGAGAATAACCGCCACAGTCATGAGGAACCCTATTAGACTTGGAAGAGCGCCTTCTCTCACAATAGTTTCAAAAGGGGCACCTCTAATCAAGGTATCGATAAGGTAAGGTATGAAACCATAAGGAACAATTTGTGGAGCTTCTTGGCTTCCTACGTTTACGGTTAGAGGATTGAAGATATCCCACATTATCTTCTGAGCTACACCAGCCATAATGAATAAGCTTATACCGCTACCAATGCCCCATCCTTTCTGAACGAGTTCGTCCAATAGCATCACAAGCACGCTAGCAAAGAATAGTTGCATAACTATAATGATCGTGGTCATGAGAGACAGAGTACCATAAATACCCGCTACCATATAGCCTAAGGACTGTACAAGTATAACGATCATAGTTAGGAGTTTCGTTGCAGATGTGAATAGGGCCCTATCTTCAGGCTTTTTAAAATCTAGCCTAATTATGTCTGCACCCTTTAGTAGTTGCATGACCAATCCTGCTGTAACTATAGGACCTATGCCAAACTCCATAAGAGTACCTTGATTAGACGCAAAGATAATTCTAGAGTAAGCCAACGGATCTGTCCCACCCGTTGTGATTCCATATAATGGAGTTTCTGCCATAATTAGGTAGATAGCTAAAGCGAGCGCTGTCCAGACTAACTTCATTGTTAAGGAAAGTTTCCTTTGAGGTGGAGGGACCTCAGGCAGGATAGTAGATATGCCTTTTAGGAATCCATAAAGACTACTCATCACATTTACCTTGTAGTTATTAATCCTCCAGCTTTTTCTATTTTAGCCTTTGCAATCTTTGTGAATGATTTAGTAATTATATGATAACTACTTTTAACTTCGCCATTTCCGAGGAGTCGATCATAGCCCAACTTGATGAGATCGATCAAAACCTTATCGTCCTTTTGTTCTATCTTATTCTCCTTCAAGAGTTTATTATATATCTCATTTAGTTGACCGACATTGATCCATTTCTTGATAAGTACACTAGTAGGCGGTTTGAAACCATGCTTGCCAAAGTAATCTGGTGCGTACTTCACAACCCAAGTCCATTTATGCTTCTTGAGGCCAGCTTTTCCTTTTCCTCCTCTGCCGCCGCTTTTCCTATGCTGACCTACTCGGCCATAACCGCAAGTCCTTGACCCTCTCAATTTTCTTGTCTTTTTCAATCGAGTAGGTATGTTCAACACCTCTTGTTAAACTTGGTAATTCACCAAATTAAAAAAGTTAATGATTATAACTAACTTAGATCATATTCGCAACAATAGAAACAAGTTCAGGATTTTCACCCAAAATTCCTCCTTGAGTGTATAGACGCCTTGTTGATCGTTTAAAACCCCCTTTTGGTGGCGATAAGGCAAAATAAGGATTCATACCCTCGATTTCCTTCAAAGCAGTCTTTCCTTCATCTATTGATTTTGCTATGCCCCGAAAGCCTTTAAACCCCAATTTCTTGATATCGTTATAAGTTAAAGGCTTCCATCCTCCCTTTCGCCCTCTATTTTTTATCAATTTCGAGATAAGAGACGAATCCACAGGGCACCACCCAACAAGTTCCTTAGAGGCCAATAACATTCCTCTATACTCTGGCGTGTCTGGAATAATTGTTGCTCTAAACCTTTTTGTTAGATGAAGTTGTTCAAGAGTTCTTCTTACAGGCTCTCGAACATTAACAGTTCCCCGAAGCCTGACAACCAAAAGGTTCTTGTTCAAAGCTTTTCAACTTTATCTTATATTCAAACTATGAATATTCTTTAAGGCATCATATACCGCATAAGCTACAGATGATATGGTACTTGTAGAGCCATAAGTTCTTGTCCAAGCATCCTTTATTCCAGCGAGAGATAGTAAAATTCTGATCTTTTCTCCAGCTACAAGTCCGAGTCCCTTTGGGCCTGGAATCATCACTATTCTGACACTTCCACACTTACCTGTAGTCTTGAATGGAATTGAGTGGAGGCCCATGCATCTACATTCCCAACTACCGCAACCTAATTTTACTGGTATTATACTCAATAAAGAGTCGTTGGTCGCCTTCTCGATTGCTATTCTCATTTGGTGGGCTTTCCCTCTCCCCACGCCAAACCAACCTTCTTCATTCCCAACGGCTACTATAGCGACAAACCTAGTCTGCTCACCTGCATCTGTCTGCTTTTGAACTATCCCCGCACCAATAACATTCGTTTTTAGGTCTGGTAAGAGTGTTTTTACTATGCTTGGTTCCTTTATCTTCATACCATTTTCAAATATCTCTTCTAATGTAGTGATCTTTCCTGTTGCTACAAGAGACCCCAATCTTGTTCTGGGCGTCCAAGGTTCTTGGATTATTTGTCTGCTTTCTCTACGTCGTTTTCTCACTTCTTTTTCACCTCAAAAACATCAATTATTTTTTTTCGAATCTCTTCAAAATGCTCTGGAAGAGACTCTGGATTAAGGCCTTTACCAATTAATTCTGAAAACCTTTTTTTATAAAGATCTTTATCACTTTCCAATAGATACTTGGCATAATCTGCGATATGTCCCCCTTTAAGCCTCTCTTCTGATGGTAATATTTCTTCTTCTACAGGTATCGATATACCTGCATCTAATAGTCCTTTCATTATTGCTGTGATACGAGAGTTGTACATGAAGTGTTTCAAACCTAAGTATAAAACTGCTTTATCTATCTTACCCCTCGCTTTGAGTCCAGTCAATAAACCTACAAGATATGCTGTAGGAATATTCTTTCTTGAGGCCAACCATCCATACTTCATTAGCTCTCTTGAGTGGGCAGATGTTAAAGTCAAATCACCTTCTTTTTGAGGTAATGATATCTGAACTAAGATATTCTTTTTACCTATAAAAATTGAAACGAAAGGTAGTTTGCTCATGATTATAGCTTTCCTTTTTCTATAATTGGTTTTTCCTTCTCGCCTTCTGCGCAGAATAGAAATATATCGACTACGCACGATCTCATCTCCTCCGACTTAGACTTATCTCATCCTTAAGATGTCTGACCGATTTGATCTGACCACCTTTTATTTGTGAATAAAGCTTTTTAAATACTTCACCCGTAATATCTCCTCTCTCTCTAGCTTTCTTCAAATGATTTCTTGTAGCCCGAACTTTATTAATCCATAATCTTTTCTTGGGAGATCTTGCACCAGAAGTGCCTTTCTTTGAGCCGCTACCTCTTCCACGCTTTTTCCTTGAAGCTCTTCTCTTTCTAGTACGACCACGAGAAATGCCTTTGATAGGTTCAGTCCAGATCGTACCTTCTCTTATGAGGGCACGAATATCATCCTTAGTAATGGCATCAACTACACGATCAAGATTTTCAGGGTCGATCCTAACCCTGTTCACCCCTACCTTGAGGACTTTTGCTGCCATTACTTTCTTGTTACTCAAGTTCATCATTCATCAATTCTCTATTAGTAATTAAGTTGAGGCCCGCTCTACATTCCCAATTGTTGCTCTCCCTTAAATCTTTCTTGATAACAGTCTGATTTAGAATTTCTTCATAATGTCTTTTTAAAAAATTTAACTGTACATTTTTATTAGTTTTACATCATATTCACACAATTTTACTGGCAAACTAATAAGAATTATACACAACATATAAGACGATAGAATTAATCCACTATTACTTTTTATTCTTGAATTTCTTTCGACTTAATCTTTCTAATAACTCTTGGATTTAATACTTTTATGCCTAGTTCTTTAGCCCTCCCTATCAATTCAGTACGCTTTTTTGCCCCTAAAGTTGAAGCTAACCTTGCTGCATCTTTTTCAGGATCTAGGCCTTCAAGTTCTCCCATATTATGAACTAATACATCTCTGTAACCTGAAGGGTGGATTCCTCTAGTTATCTTCGGTCCCCGATAACCAACTTTCACTATTTGAGGCCAGCCTTTAACTCTGCGACGCATCTTATTGTCTATGCCTTTCGGCTTCCTCCAAGCCTTATCTAGTCGTTTGTACCTCCAAGATTCTTGCCTAATAAACTTAGGGCGTTTATCATCTATGCTATCTCTAATCTTTAAGAGTTCTTTAATACTCTTTTCTTTCTTTTTTCTAGTCTTAGAGGTTTTTGTTTTAACTTTTGCCAATTTATTATCATCCCTTCTGTTTTTCATATACATAAATCCCGTCGAGGAAGACTCTTTGATCTTTCTTTTTCACTTTTGTTGCTTGTTCTATATTTGCCGCTGTCTGACCAACATCCTCTAATGAGACACCTTTGACGATGACATCATCCCCCTCAAACATCACTTTACAATCACCTACTATTTTCGCTATACGTGGAGACCTCTCTCCGTAAAAGTTCTCAATGATCACGTTGTTATCCTTCGCCTTCACAGAAATCGGGAAGTGTGCGAACACTATCTTGAGTTTATAGGTAAAGCCCTCAGTTACACCTTTGATCATATTCCTTATAATCGATCTTACAGTATTGGCAACGCTAATGTCGAACTTCTTTTTACCCAAGGATTGTATAATTATTTTATTTCCGTTATGTAAAACTTGAGTCTTTATCTTAGAGAAATCCTTCTTACATTCGCCTAAAGGTCCTTTAATGATAAGTAAATCTGCATCTAATCTTGCTGTAACACTTTCAGGAAGCTCGTTCTCCAGCATAATCCTCTCTTTAATCTTCGATTTCTTTTTACCTTTATCTACAGTTCTACTATTATCTTTGAGTCCGGTGTCCATCTGGGATGACATTACTATTTCCAAACTCCAAAAAGCATTACTTAAACATTCTTCAAACTTATTTAATGATGTTGTGCATAACCTTTAAGTCCTTGAAGAAGATCATTAGTTCTTCAGGAACTTTTACTTCGATTGGATTCTTTAGTGATAACTTTTCCTCTTTCTTTTTGTTCCAGACGAAAGAGTTGAAATCAAGAATTTTTTGAGTTAATTTATTTAGGTTCTTGCTCCATTTAACTTTTGGAAATCGCTTAAGATGTATGCTCGCTCCACCATACAGCATGGACCATACATGCTCTGTAAAGAATGGAATAATTGGAGCCAACAATAAAAGTATATTCTCGAGGCATTCATGTAGAGTGAACCAGACCGCCCTTTGCTCTTTCTTAGAAAAAAATTGACCATAAGCCCTACCTTTCACCATCTCTACATAATTGGATGCAAATACATTCCAAGTGAAGTCTCTGATCGATGTTGCAACATCATTAAATGCATACTCATCATAGCTCTTCTTTACATCCTCTATCAGTTTCGATAATTCTCCAAGTATCCATCTATCTGTATCTTCTGGCTCTGCATTCTCTCTTGGAAACATCGAGATAAATCTTGCTATATTCCAGAGTTTTGTTAAGAACTTCGAATGCCCCTCTATCCTCTGGAATGAGCATTTTATGTCTCCCCTTGTTATATTTCCCTCTAAACAAGTCCAGATTCTAAAGCCTTCTGCACCGAATTTTTTGATGACGTCTTGTGGATCTATTACGTTACCCTTACTTTTACTCATCTTCTCTCCTTTCTCATCGACTACATGCATGTGGATCCATACATTTTCGAATGGCTTCTTTCGAAATAGATGATACGACTTTAAGATGGTGAAGTAGAGCCAGTTCCTTACTATCTCCTTTCCTTGAGGTCTCATGCTACATGGAAATTCTTTATTAAAATAATCTCTTCCCCAGAGGTAGCCTAAAATATAAACTTCAGAAGTGCTTGAGTCGAACCAAGTATCGAAGATCCTCTCTTCACCTACGAAATCCTCATTACCACATTTTGGACATTGATTTACTGGACACTTTTCCTTCCAAGGTTGATAATATCTTCCTGGTTCTGGCAATATCTCTTTACCACATTTCTTACAATACCAAATTGGTATCTCTGTCCCATAATACCTTCTGCGGGATAATACCCAATCTATATTTATAGAGTTGATCCAATCGACTAAGATTTGCTTATTTTCTCGAGAATAAAAATTCATTTCATCGGAGATCTTTAAGATTTCGTCTTTATAGTCCACTTGTTTCAAATACAACTCTTTTGTAGGTATAAATTCAATTGGATCTTTAGATCGCTCACATATAGGTTCTCTATGCATTATCCTTTCATTTTTTACCAATAATCCCATGCTATCCAAGTCTTTGACTATTCTATCTCTTGCTTCCAAAACGCTCAAACCTTTATACTTCCCTGCAATGTTGTTCATCTTGCCATCTTTGTCTATAGCGTATGTCGGCTTCATATCAAGCTCCCTAAGAAGCCTTATATCATTATAATCTCCATAACTGCACATCATTACGAAACCAGTACCAAACTCCATCTTAGCATAAGGATGGGCAATTATCTTGACTTCATGATTATATATCGGTACTATGACATGATTCCCTTTTAATCGTTTATACCTATCATCTTCAGGGTTAAATAGTACTACTTTACATGTACAGAGTAACTCAGGTCTCGTGGTAGCTATGACTATATTTTCTTGGCTTTCTTTTACTTTAAATTTAATATAGTTTAAATTTGTGTAATCTTCTTTATAATCTACCTCAGCATCCGAGATTGCTGTCTTGCAAACTGGGCAGTAATTCGTCGTCTTTATGCCCTCATATACCAGACCTTTCTTCCAAAGATAGATAAATGTCTCTTGAGTGAGTCTTCTATATTCTGGATCGTCTGTATCATATCTCCCTCCCAATACATGCTTTATCTCCCATGAGTTGCAGCTTAAACCAAGCCTCTTGAAAGTATCTAATGATATGTCTCCATATTTCTTGAGCAAATTTTTGCATTTTATTATGAACTCCTGGCGTGGTACTTCATTCATCTTAATGTTATACTCTTTCTCCGTCTGAACCTCTATCGGCAGTCCGTTCTTGTCTAACCCCATAGGAAATAGGACGTTATATCCTAACATCCTCCTATATCTTGCCATCACATCCATCCAGATGTAAGTGTATGCATGACCGATATGAACAGGAGTGTTAACATAGGGTGGGGGCGTATCTATACTGAATAAAGCTTTCTTACTATCCTTTTCAAAGTGAAATATGCTCTCCCTTTGCCATCCGTTGAAAATTTCTGATTCTACATTTGGGCTCCATCTCTTTTCTTTAATTTTTGGGATGAATCTCATAATGACACCGAATCTTAAACGTTAGGCAGACCGAGATATTTAAGCAAAAGGTCAAACTGTAACCAGTCAAATATTTCTTTTATCGGGTAGACAAAGCAATTATTAATACCTTAGAAAAGCCCCAATACCCCCAAAACTTTTAAACATTACTCCATCTTCACTTTTAGAAGAAATTACCTCTACTTTTGCTCCTATCTCCATTGCTTTGTCGACTAGAAAATCGATTAAATCCTTTTCAATTAATTCAGTTTCGTTACTGTTACATTCAGAACAAGCTTCTGAGATGAGTTTTTGCTTTTCAGGGATTAAGCTATCCTGAGTAACGATTGATTCTTTGACTACACCACACCTCTTGCATGTTACATGTAAGTATATTCGGTTTATATCCTCAGAAACTAGCACTGTGTGTACGTTTCCCATATCTAAAGAATTTATCACTTCATCTATTCCATAAACTACCAACCCCTTATCAGAAGAGATCTCACTCAAGAAGTTCTTGACGAGTTCCTTCTCTTCGATAATTCGTAGGTCTTGTAAAATATCTTCTGACTTCTCGACAGTCTCCCTTATCCCTTCTCTCCCAGCGTAAGAGGTGTCCACGACGGTTAATACGTTATCTTGTAATCTATAATCTAAGTATTCTCCCTTTAAAAAATAATCTTTTGTGGGTCCTGACCCTCCAACGATAAGTCCTTCTATCTCATATTGGCCTAAAAAGACCTTTTTTGAGTGTCTAGCCACCCTTTTAAAATAATTATTGATCTCTGTTTCCCTTAGACGTTCGAACCTTCTAGCCGACTGCCCTCCTGCTCTATGCTTTCCAGAAACACCTGAAGTAACTACATCTATGACATCAATTCTACTACCTGAAACGATGCCTAACCCTGCTTCATTATTGTCTATAGAGATTATACCTATTATCTTCTCTTCTTTTATCATTTCTCGAAGTATCTCGAGATGGAAGTGATCATCACATCTGTATAGATAACTAGGTATAGGTTTATGAGGTATTACTTCATACAACTCCATAGATTCGCTTCCTGGTGGAGCACCGGGATTTGGGGGAAGTGCACCACAAAATATAGCAAGTCCAGTTTCAGGTGTCTCCTTATAGAGTTTCAATCTTTGCATAATCTTCACTAAAGCATCTTGGACATGCTTTCTAGTGCTATCAGATTTTATGTAAGAAGCCTTCCCAAATTCATCTTTCAAATAACTTGAGACGTCGTGGAATGGTTTCTTTGGCGGGATGTATAACGATACTAGCTCAGTTCCACTACCTTTTTTAGTAGAGAGTTCCACTAATATTTTCCTCATCCTGTATAGAGTTACTGAGTCAGCTTTAGAAGTCATATGTACCAACTTTTAGCCTTTATCGATAAACAATTAGTTGTCACATTAAGGCGAACAGACATAAATAAGTTAAGCCTATTTTTAAAACTTGTGGAGCTTTGAAAATGAAGATAGTTCTTAAAATTGGTGGCTCAATAATAGGCTCGCCACCAGACCCTTCTATTTTAAATGCCTATATAAAACATTTTTTAGAGTTAAGGGAAGACGGGCATATCTTAGCGATTGTAATTGGTGGGGGCCCCCTCTCAAGGCAATTCATAAAGACAGCTGAGTCTCTAGGCCTGAACGAAGAGGATCAAGACGAATTAGCTATCTCCATATCTAGGTTAAATGCTAAACTTTTCGTTAAGAAACTTAAAGGAATTCTTTCAGACACAATCCCATCCACGATAGATCAGATTACCCACTTATTAAAAATGTCAAATATAGCTATAATGGGTGGACTAAAGCCAGGCATTACAACAGATTCTGTTGCAGCCTTGGTTGCTAAAGCCATAAAAGCAGACCTTTTTGTAAAGGCAACCGATCAAGAAGGAGTATACATAAAAGATCCGAGAATCTACCCTCAAGCTAAAAAGCTAGACTCAATCACATTTACAGAATTATGTAAAATTTCAGATATAGAGTATAAACCGGGTATACATAGCATATTGGATTTAAAAGCGATAAAAATTCTTAAAAATTCTGGAATAAAGACTATAATATTAAATGGTTTAAAACCTGAAAATGTTAAACTTGCTGTTCTAGGCAAGAAAATTGGTACAAGAATTGAGGTTTAGTGAAGTAAGAACGGCTAATCAAACGGGTGAGCTCTCAAATTATACGATCCTCTTTAGCTTCCTTCAAATAATTTACTATTACCAAAAGATTATTATTTAGCAAAATTTGCTTTAAAGTATAATTACATTGTCAACGTCTCAAAAACAGAAAAGTATGCGAATTTCACCCCATACACACTGTAGGATTTGTGGTAAATCCATACCATTGAATAAAGATTATTGCTCTAATGAATGTAAAGAAAAAGAACTAAAAATTCAAAAACGAAATAAAAGAATGAACATGATATTCATGGGTGCCATGATAGTCTTAATAATTTTGGTATTATTTCCTATGCTACCTATCTAATGGTAAAAGATTAATCATACAGGAATCTTTTAAACATCTGCGGGGGTCCCCGAGCCAGGTCAAAGTCAAGATTAAAGAAACGACAAAAGGGGGCAGTTTCACAGCCTAGACTCAAGATCTGCTGGCTAAGGCCTTCGTGGGTTCAAATCCCACCCCCCGCACCATCTGAAAAGTCCAGTCCGCGCCTTTTGTATTATAGGGAAAAAAGATTGCGCAAAGACCTAATTGTTCACAGAGTAAACATGCATTGATCTCAGTAGCCGTAAAATGGTATCTGACTATGAAGTATTCCGATGTGGATTCCAAGACCGCTTAATTCAAACTTTCCTGCTTAACGAGATTAACGATAGAGGCCCAAGCAACCTTGGAAGAATTAAATTTTATAATCTAGCAAAAAGGTGATCAATTTACAATTAGGAGGTAGAAAAATGCCTGTTGTTCATGTAAACGTCTGGGAAGGTTTTGGACAGGAAAAAGTCAAAACCGTAATTCAAGGTATAACTAAAGTCTTTGTAGATTTGGGTATCCCTGTACATGCTGTGGAAGTAATCGTGCATGAAATCCCAAAATCGCACTGGGGAATTGGCGGAGAACCAGCCTCAGAAAAATTCAAAGAGCTTACATAAAGAATTTATCAGGAATGTAAGAACGTTTTCACTTTATAGTTGGTATATCACTCGCTTCTTTTCAATATTAATTATTACCTTAAGTCTATCTTCGGTACTTGGTTCTTTGACTGCTATAGCCGGATCGTTATCATAAAACTGCGACCCTTCTTAACTATGCCTTAATTTTCATAACCTTTGTCTTCTTGGAGTTCTACGACCCATCGTCAAGCGAACACTGAATGGTTAGTTTGTAATGCACATATTAATTTAAATTAAAAGAGAGGACTTTTTTTTCTAAAAAATATTCAAAGTCCCAAATAAAACTATGCTCATATTTCGCACAATTATTGTTGGTTCTGCATTCGTTGACGAATTGGCCAGTCAAATTAGCAATTCTAAACACAGCTTGATAAATAGCTAAGATCTATAAAGTTCAATTTAAAAGAATAGGAATAAATAGAGTTAAAGGATGTTCCCCAAAAACGTTGCAACTGGACTGTATTCGAACTGGGATTCATTTGTTAATGTCGATTATAAAGTTTTGGACTGGATTAAGAAATCTCTCAAGACAGAACCGAAGGAGATTGTTTTAAGATCGATAGAAGAAGCTTCGTATACTCTGGACAAAGCGCTTATCAAAGGAGGTAAAGAGTTCTTAATTTCAGAGGAAATTTATTCAGTTTTAAATTCTTTGTTTAAGAATAGAAGAAGAGCGTTAGGGGGAAATGGTTTTCACATGGGTAGAGCCTTGTACGAGTTAGGTTTTGAACCTCTAGTATCATACCCTAGTAGACCCAATAATATTATGATAGCTTCTCCTGAATTCAAAATAGCTTGTGAAGAAGGGTTTAAACCGCCAAAAGAAGCAGTTATAGATAATGACCCTGAGTACGACCATATAATCTTCGAGTTCAAGAGAGATCTAAAGGAAGGAGTTCTTACAACTGGCAGACATATATTCTCTTGGGATATGGTATCATCGAATGGAATATTCGATTATCATTTCTTAGAAAAAGCTTCAGATTCGAGGTTCATAGATATATTGATAATAGGTTACGCTCACCTATTACTACCAAATTATAAGAAGAAGAGTGATGAGATCATAGAATGCCTTGACAATCCAAAAAGACCAAAAGTCCATTTTGAGTTAGGCATGGGTAGTGAGGAGTCTGTTAGATATGCAATGAAAAAATTTTCAGATCGAGGTTGCACCGAGTCATGGGGGATGAATGAAGATGAATGTAGAGCTTTTTTAAATGCTGAGTCTACCAATTTAAGAGATCTGATAGAAGCTTCTTTAGAAGGTATTAGAATTTATGGATTAAAAAGGATTTGCGTACACTCTGCAGAATTTGCCCTTTCAGTCTCAAAATACGATATCAAAAAGGAGCTTGAAGCTCTAGAGATAGGGTGCGGAGTTGCGACAGCATTGACCTTTGGAAGCATTAAAGAGAATTTAGATAAAGTAAAATCGCTTCCAAGATCGAATGTTGAAGCAATCAAGACACAAATAGATGGTTATAACTTATGTCTAATTCCTACTTTTGTAAATAATAAGCCTGAAAGCTTGACTGGGCTAGGAGATACTTTTGCTGGAATACAGGCGGCAATAGTTTTAAGTTAAATAATTTGCACGTCAGCTCAGCTGTCATTTCTTTCTTTTCATTTCAGATTCTCATTCATGTAAATTATTTAACTTATCGATATGTATAAATCCTTAGTGAAGGATCGAACAAAGGGCTAAAGATGGTTAAAGGAACTACTTCTCGTGGAGGGCGTAGTAAGGGTAAGACTCACATAAGATGTAGAAGGTGTGGAAGGCATTCCTATCATATAAGAAAACAAAGATGTGCTTATTGTGGTTATGGTGAAAGCCCAAAAATAAGAAAGTTTAGTTGGATGCCGTACAGATAACTTAAAAATTCTATTATAATTTAAAGACGTAAAGAACTGGGCAAGTTAATAGGACAAGTTTAAACGTTTTCTAAAATATAAAGAACGATATACCTATCAAGATGAAGATCGTCCCAGCAATTTTTGTCATCACATTTCTATCGACTTTATTTGAAATGAATATACCCAAGTAGATCGCCATGACAGATACCAGAGTCAACGCTACCACAGTCCCGATCAGAACCATGAGAGCGTTGTATTTAGTTGCGAACAATCCTGAAGCTATCTGTGTCTTGTCGCCCCATTCTGTAATAAAAATCAAAACAAACCCCGAAAGAAACGAATTTTTGGAATATAATTTATTTCCATTCTTTTCTTCATTATATCTTAATGTCAACACTCCTAAAATTATGAAAACGATCCCTGAAAATATCTTTAACAAACTTATAGACATGATATCTGTGATCCAAGAACCCAATAAGATCGCAACTCCATCTACTATCAAGAAGGCAAGGATAACGCCAACCAAGAGATAAAGGTGCTTTTTTGTTTTTGATGATAAAAGAAAGATGGATATTTGGCTCTTATCTCCTAATTCCGCTAAACCCGTCGTGATCAATGGAATCAATATATCCTCTATCATGCTCTGCTATTCATTTTGTATGCATTTATTAACTCTTTATTTAAAAGAATCGCTCCTTTAATTTATAGTGTGAAGGCTTTGGGAATAAAGAGGATAGGTTAGGTGTAACTAATATAATGAATGAACAGGTTTTGCTATTATGATCCTGAATATTGAAGCCAGTAGATCCTTTTCCTCAATCACTTCAAAACCGGCTTTTCTTATGTTGTCAACGGTTCTTCTGTTGATGTTAGGACCAAATGCGTTCACGACCATTGGGTTCATGAAATCCATGACCTTTCCCATTGATTCGTTTTCGCTCCTCATGTGCTCGAGGAAGATTACTATCCCACTTCGCTTCAAAACCCTCCTGATCTCTCTTAGTCCTCTTGTGGGGTTTTCTACAGAGCAAAACACGTAGGTAGAAATAACTGCTTCGAAGATCTCATCAGGAAAACCTAGCATTTCTACATCCATCTGAACAAGGTGAACCAATGCGTTTACTCTTTTAGTCCTCTTTTTGGCCCTTCTCAGCATCTTCTCACTTATATCAAGAGCGACAACTTCGTGGCCCTTATAATAGTAGGGCAGGTTCTTGCCAGTCCCAACACCAACCTCCAGGACTCTGCCTTCCTTCAGAAGTCTTTCGAAGACCTCCTCTCTCCAGCGGGAGTACGTAAGAAGCTCCATAGGACTCTCTAGCGAATCGTAAAGAGCCGCTATCCTGTCATACCTCTTCTTATCAACTCCCCCTTTCAAGACGACACCCCATCCTATGAGTCACATGAATATATAGGATGTTAATCATAAATACTCGTATTTCAAAACAAGGATTTGAATTGAATTGAGTGGTAAGGATAAGGACAAGGTAAAGCCCATGGTCCCCTTTGCATTGTCATTTACAGCGGGAATATTGATACTTCTTGGTGGTGTGTGGGGATGGGTTTGGATGTCTGGTGAAACAGTACACTGGGGGAACATGCCCTTTGGGATGATGGACGAATGGATGCATGGATGGGAGGATATGATGCACGGGATAGGCTTTACTGATGAAACTTTTGGAATCTTTTCCATCATAGGATTGATTTCTGGAATTCTCATCTTGTTAAGTTCGGTCTTGCTTTATTCGAAACCGAAAGATCACATAGCATGGGGGATCGTCATAATAATCTTTTCAGCTCTGAGCCTTTTTGGAATGGGTGGTTTCGTCTTGGGGGCCCTTCTCGGTTTGGCTGGAGGAATACTTGCCATCGTATGGGAGCATTCCAAGTGAGCTTTTATTCATTTAGACAATGATTTCTCTAAAGATCATGAGGAGCTCTATTCAAGTATGGTTTACTATTGTGTATAAACGGGCTTATTTACCAGTTAACTTAAAATTTTATAGATTCTTCCTTTGAACCAGTTTTTGTTATTACCAAAAGGTCAGTACCGTCCCCGCTAGCCGAATCCCTTTGTATTGCAGATTTTATAGATTTTACTACGAGTTCTTTTGCCGATTCTTCGCTCAAATCACTTGAATAATTTGCTTCAATGACTCCAATAGCAATTTCTGCGCCTGACCCCACACATGAATATTCGTCTGGTATTACTGAACCCAATGGATCGAGTACATAAATAGATGGTTTCTCATCGACCCCACCTATTATCACTTGAGTAATCAGGGGGTAGTACCTTCTAGCAAAAAGAATAGCTGACATGAGCTTAGCTACAGAATTTGGAGGAATGGGCCTTCTTAGTTCTAACTCTCTTATTTTCACAAGAGCCGAGATTTCCCTTACTAAAACTTGCATATCTACTACCATCCCTGCGCAAGCAGCCCCTACCAGATCACTTATCTTAAAGACCTTTTTACCCGCTCTGCTTACTACATAAGTACCGTAAGAGATTCTCTTCTCTGCTCCCAAGATTATACCATCCTTGAAGGTTATTCCTACAGCTGTAGCACCTGGTATAAATTGTGAGGGTATCAAAGCGCTTCACTTTTTACTAATATTTGTTTGTATTTACTTATAAGTTTTAAATGCTCTTAATGCATACTATAGCCGTATTATCTGGCATCTCATCAATACTATATTGGCATTTTGTAAAAATGCTTGCTACGTATAGATTTGAAGTAAGATGTGAAGTAACTCTTGAAACCTTAAATCTCGACTGACCTTTTATAAAGGGCAAGAATGGTACTATCATATCACCTAAATGTCCATCTATTGGTGCATTGGATAAGTATTCACTTAAGAAGAGCTTAGCTGCATCCCTTCCAACTTTCTCTGAAGGTTTGCCCTTTACACCTATTGCATCTGAACCTAGAAACGGTCCTTGTTTTCCCATAGAATAAATGAGAATAGATGATCCGGGGGAGATAGAATCTTCTATACCTGTTTCGAATGTTTTTACCTCAATTCCTTGATTGGCGAGGTATTTTTTTGCAGCTTTCATTTGTCTTTCTGCTACGCTTCTAGGCAATTTAGAGCAGATACTAATGATCGAAGGTAATGGATTTTTTGATGATATAAGGTTCAAGGCTTTCGGCTCCTTTGATGGTTTGATCTTCACACCAACTATTCCACCACCTTTAGGATAATATCCTCTCCTCTTGACTTGAAGCTCAACATCTATGCCCAAGAGCTCATATATAGGTAATACGACTCGAGTAAAGTAGTTCATGGTAGGACTCCATCTCACATCTGTCCCGCCGACTATTTCCAATTCCGCGTTTATATTACTAAGACTGACGGACGGAATAACAGCTTGAAGTAGTAAAGTAATACTTCCAGCAGAACCGATATCAAGTTTTATAGAAGTAGAGTGCATTTTACTAGGAATGAAGCTTACTTTATCGGCCCCGATTTTCAAATTATCTACAGAAGCTTTGCATAAAGAGGCTATCGCTTTTATTGCACCTATATGCTGAAGTCTTAATCCCGGATTCGCCCTATTCGCCCTTATGTTTATAATTTTAACAGGTATATCCATAATTGCAGATAGTGCTATGCTCGTTCTCACTATCTGTCCCCCTCCTTCTCCAAGAGAGCCATCAATGGTAATAATTTGTTTTGAAGGTATCTTACCACCTCAAAAATATTATTTTCAAAACTTTGACATTAAAGATAGACAATGATGTTTTCAATGTTGTCTAATTAAAATTTATATTCTCCTTGGCATTATCATCAACCCTTCTTCAGGATTGCCCAAAGCTAGATAATTGCCTTCAACATACATCTTACCCACAAGTGCTGATGTGGCTGCATCTAACTCATGATCACTTGTAACTTGTGAGATGCTTTTTATCCCAATAGCCATAAGGCCTTTCTTTAACTCAGAAATGCCCTTTTGCTTTCTGGGTATGTTAAGAATATCTTGAGCGCCTCCAGGATAGACCTCTATAACTTTAAGGCCTTTTGCTTCAAGCTTCTCTTTAAGTTTCATCCCTCTCATAGTTAATTTCCTCATAGGACCTAATGTTAGTGGGAAGAACTTAATTTTCATATTTAGAAGTTCTTTATCACACTGCCTCAAATGCCCTTTTTTTCTACATGAACAGTTATCTTTTAAACAACATCTACCAAAAGGAAGGCTCAGCGGTGCATCGATAGCTATTAGCTCTGGTCCTTCTTTAATCATACCTTCAATTATCTCAATATCACGTCTCAAAATATAGGTATTAGCCATTAATTTTTCATTAAGGATACAGATGCCACTATCTCTTTTTTCAACACCAGCTAGGTCGATTCCAATAACGTTCATAGGATTTGTAGAATATTAGACGCATTAATAACTTTAGCATATTTCAATATGGATTATCTTTTTTTGATAGATTAATTATCCTTTTTATCCCATCTATATGCCTAATAAATTGAACTATACTCTTTGGCACTAATTCTTCCCAATCTCCTCCTGACAACATCCTCTTTCTGATTTCTGTTGCCGACAATATTGCTCTTTTATAGAATGATATAGATTTGACTTCAAAACCTGCTTCTGTAAAAAGGTGGCGTGTTAAAGGTTCGTTTGAAAAAATTACCTGAAAATTTGGAGAATATGATATGATGTGAGACACCCAAATCGAGTGCATTTCAACATCTGGTGCGGGTACAATGATGTAGCGACTTGGTTCTATACTTACCTCATTCAAGGCAAGTCTGATCATAGTAATCCTTTCTCCCGTAGTAAAGGGGTTGTCCATAGTATGACTATACTGGGAGCTCCCGACCAAGATTATAAGTTCTTCAACCTTATTTAACAAATTCGCCACTACTTTTAAATGGCCCTTATGAAATGGCTGAAAACGCCCAATAAAAAGCCCCCGCTCGATCAATTCTCCCCCATTATAACAGATAATAGGTAGTATAATTCTTTACGATTATCAAAACTTAAATAAATATTGATATTCCCTCTCGTTAATGAGATGGTTCTATATTGATAGAATCTAGACAACTCCTAATGACCCCTGGCCCGACTAATGTTCCGCCAAGAATCATGAGAGCAATGATCAAGCCTATGATCCATCATAGAGGGCCTGAGTTTCAAGAGTTATATAAGAGTATTTTAGATAATGCCAAGTATCTTTTTCAAACTAAGTATGATGTAGTAGTTATTTCTGCTTCAGGGACTGGGGGTATAGAATGTGCTGTAAGTAACATAATCCAAGGCGTAAAAAAAATAATTGTACCAGTTGGCGGCATCTTTGGCCAGAGATTGAGTAAAACAATTTCAGTAATAGGAGGAAAACCTATCGATATACCTGTTGATTGGAAAAGAGCAGTTACAATAGATATGATAGAGGATGCTATAAAGAAAGAGAAAGATGCAAAAGCAGTTGCTGTTATATATAATGAGACATCTACTGGTGCTAAAATACAATGTATGAAAGAGATTGGCGAATTATGTAATGAGCGTGGTCTGCTATTTATAGTCGATGCAATCTCGATTCTTGGAGGGGATCACTTACCTGTTGATGATTGGTATATTGATATCTGCATTGCTGGTAGCCAGAAATGTCTTATGACTCCACCAGGGCTATCTTTGCTTTCGATTAGTGATAACGCATGGTCCATCATAGAAAAGGCAGAAAATAGTTTTTACTTTAACCTCAAATCATGCCGCAAGTATAAAGAGAAATGCCAAACACCTTTTACTCCAGCAATTCCATTGTATTATGCTCTTGATGAAGCATTAAAGATAATTATAGAGGAAAGACTCGAAAATGTGATCTCTAGGCACAAAGTGTGTGCCAAAGCATCCTATAGTGCTATAGAAAAAATGGGTCTTATACCTTTTCCAGAAAAGGAGTTCAGGTCTAATACAGTACTAGCGATAAATAATCCTCCCAAGGTCAATGATACTACTCTTAGGGAATTATTAAGAAAAAAATACAATATAGTCATTGCTGGGGGGCAAGGTAAGCTCAAAGGTAGTATATTTAGGATAGGTATGATGGGCAAGATAGGTCCCCCCGAGGTCTTGCAAACAATAAGTTCTCTTAATATGGCATTAAGTGAACTTGGTCTTGATTTAAAGTTTGATGATAGCTTATCAGTAGCTAGAGAAATACTCCAAAAAAAGATAATATGATCAGTATTTTTTGATTTAAGCATAAGAGTATGAAAAAGAATTGCTAAAAGCACAGAATTTACAACCGACTAAGGAAAAGAAAGATGCGCATACCATAGTTAAGTTTGGTTGAGCTGTTAGGGTGGGAGACTTGCACTCGTTAATATTCACATAATTTTATATTGTATTTTTTAAAGAATAAAAGTATATTTATCTTACTTTTTTCTTGTCTAGGTCATAGTCATGCCATTAGATGTAGGTACGTTAGTGTATATTAATTACACAGCCAGCATCAAAGATGTTGGAGAAGTAATTGAAGTAACTGTTGAAGATAAGGCTAAAAAACTTGGCGTATATGATCCGGCCCAAAGGTATGAGCCAAAGTTAATTGCTATAGGAGAAGGGTGGGTTCTTAAGGGTTTAGATGAGGCATTGTTGGCAACAGATATTGGGAAAAAAATTAGTGTAGAAGTGCCTCCTGAGAAGGGTTTTGGTCAAAGAGACCCTAGCAAGGTAAAGATGATTCCTCTAAGGAAGTTTGGAGAAAAAGCTTCCGAACTTAGTGTTGGAGATGAGGTGGAAATTGATAATAAAATAGGAATTGTAAGATTTATTGGTTCAGGAAGAGCTCAGATAGACTTTAACCATAAATTTGCCGGAAAGACTTTGCTTTATGATGTTGAAGTTATAAAGAAACTTGAGACAGAAAATGATAAAATTGTTGCATTGATAAGACGTAGAATACCTCTAGAAGAAGAAAAGATTGAGTTTACTATAGAAGAGGATAGTATTAAAATTCAGCTTCCCAGTGAGCTTTATCTTATAGAAGGGATTCAAATAATCAAAAAAGCAATCTCGAATGATCTATTCAAGTTTATCAAGGTTGTAAACAAAGTTTATTTTATCGAGCTTTATGAATCAAAGAAGCCCAGTGAAACAACTAAAATTAAAGAAGAAAAAACTTTAGAAAAGACATAATTAATTCAGGATTTATCAGATAACTTTAACAGAAGTTGCTAGTTTGATTGCGGATTCGCGGTCTAATTTCAACTTGTGAAGAATAGTATATCTCTCAGGTCGGATACTTGGTGCCAATAGAATTGCATCGACGATTATATTTGGATCAATTCCTAGCTCATAAGCATTAGTTGGGGCATGGACATTTCTTAAAGAGGTGGCGATTTGCTCCCATCTTAGATCATGAAGCTTTGCCATGATTATAGTTCCTATCCCACATTTTTCACCATGAAGACCAACCCCTGGAGCTAAGATATCTAATGCATGACTGAACAGATGCTCAGATCCGCTACAAGGACGGCTACTACCTGCTATACCAGCTGCAACTCCTGCGCTTATCAAAGCTTCAACCACATCTCTTACGCTATCTATTTCACCCTCACCTATATTCTTAGATTCATTGATTATTAGATCGGCGCTTAAACGAGCCAAATTTGCTGCATACTTCCCAAAATATTCCCCTATATCATCTTTAGCAAGCTCCCAATCCTTAACAGCGGTTGTCTTAGCTATTAAATCACCGCAGCCACTTGCAAGGAGTCTCTTTGGTGCATTAGAAATAAGAGTTATATCAGCTAGAATTCCTATGGGGGGTTTAGCAACTAAAGAATAAGGCGTATTAAGCCCTTTCATAGAGGCAAAGGGGCTTGATATACCATCATGTGATGCACTTGTGGGGACACTAATAAATGGTATGCCTGTATGATAAGCACTGAGCTTTGTCACGTCCACCGATTTACCGCCGCCTAGACCAATCATCGCACAAACATGTTCATTTTTAGCCATATCAACTACTCGTTTTACATGCTTGATTGTAGCAGAATCGACCAGATACCAAAAGCAAGATTCAGTTGATGAGAGCAACTCATCTATTTTTTCTCCGATAAGTTCTTGTACATGAACTCCTGAGATTATTAAGATTTTTTGCTCAAGGTCCAGATTTTTTATGAAATGCCCTAAATTATCTATTGCACCATAACCAACCAAAATTTTTCTAGGCAATTCCATTAAATGATTTTTTAAGATTCGGTTCAAGGTTTTTATAGGAAAACATATTTAAAAAGGACCTTTTATTATTTATGTACGCGTATTCTAACGATTAGATTTGGTGGCTCATATTGGATTCTAAACTAACTGATTCACTAACATATTATGGAACCACGACTGTAGGTTTAGTCTATACAGATGGTGTGGTATTCTCCACTGACACAAGGGTTACAATGGCAAGGTTCGTAGCCCATAAAAAAGGGAAGAAAGTCTACAAGATTGATGATCATTTAGGAATGACTGTCGCGGGAACTGTTGCAGATGCTCAAAATGTAGTAGATATTTTAAGATACTACGCAAATATATATAAATTAGAAAGAAAGATGGCGATTCCAGTAAAGGCAACTGCCAGGTTGGCTTCTAATGTTTTCTTTTCATCTAGACTATTCCCTTACATAACCAACGTATTAATAGGGGGTTACGATAATATTGGTGCAAGTATCTTCAATGTTAACTTATTTGGTGCTCTTACAAAAGAAAAGTTTGTATCAACAGGAAGCGGTTCTCCAATTGCTTATGGAATATTAGAAAGCGAGTACCATAATGATATAACAATGGAAGAAGGGATGAAAATATCGATCAAGGCGGTTACTTCAGCAATGAGAAGAGATGCAATGAGTGGAGATAGTTTCGATTTAGTAATTGTTAATAAAGATGGTTACAAAGAAATTTCTAATGAAGAAAAGAAAAAAATTCTAACCAAAGTCTACGGTTGAACTAATTTTGTCGCAAAAGCAGAATATGACTTCAGCTACTGAAGTAATGAATACAATTTTGCAGAACATTCCTGCTGAAGCCGAAGTAACTAGAATAGAGTATGAAGGACCAAAATTGGCTCTTTATACAAAAAAGCCAGAATTCTTGCTTCTAAACAGCTACATAATTTCAGATTTAGTCAACATGATAAAAAAGCGTGTTGTTGTGAGAATTGATAAATCTATCCGTAAAACTGAAACTGAAGCCAAAGAAATAATTATGAATATCCTTCCTAAAGAGAGTGAGGTTACCAATATTGTATTTGATGATACACTAGGTGAGATAATCCTTGAGGTTAAAAAACCTAAATTCTTGGGTTCAAAAAATGGAGCGAGTCTAATAGATTTAACTTGTAAGACTGGTTGGAAGGTTAAAATGTTTAGGAAGCCTCCTATAGCTTCATCAAGCCTCCAAAATATTTTTCATGCAATAATAACTGCTGAAGAATCTCGTGAAAAATTTTTCAAAGAAACGGGAGAAAGAATCTTCCGGTCAAGATTAAGTTCTGATGTAGAAGTTAGCATTTTAACATTAGGAGCTTTCAGAGAAGTAGGTAGGTCTGCAATTCTTATAGAAACAAAAGAGAGCAAGATATTACTTGATTGTGGTATAAATCCTGGAGCAAGGAATTCGTGGGATGCTTATCCACGTTTTGATTGGGCTGACATATATCTAGATGATCTGGATTGTGTTATTATAAGTCATGCTCATCTGGACCATATTGGTTTTCTCCCGGTTCTATACAAATATGGATATAATGGACCCATCTACTGCTCTGAACCTACTTTACCTTTGATGAATTTATTACACATGGATTATGTTAAGGTTGCATCAATGGAAGGAACCAAAAGATTATTTGATATAAGAGATATTCGTGAAGTTATAAGACATTCCATTACGTTACCTTATGGATTGGTTACAGATGTCTCACCAGATATCAAACTTGTTCTTAACAATGCAGGTCATATTTTAGGATCATCCATGATACATCTACATATAGGAGAAGGAGCTCATAACATAGTTTATAGTGGAGATTTTAAGTTCGCCAAGACTAAATTATTGGAAAGTGCTGTAAGAGATTATCCGAGAGTTGAGACTTTGATCATAGAGAGCACATACGGTGCCAAGGAAGACATAGTGCCAGATAGAAGGGAAGTCGAATTAAGTTTTGTGAATTCTATCAATGAAACTTTGTTAAAAGGAGGAAAGGTTCTGATACCAGTACCTGCAGTTGGAAGGGCTCAAGAGATAATGTTAGTTATAGATGAATATATGAGACATGGGAAACTGGTTGAAGCGCCTGTATTTGTAGAAGGTATGATTTCAGAGGCTACAGCCATACATGTAACTTTTTCCGAATATTTATCTCGTGAGCTGAGAACAAAGATTCATGAGACAGATGAAGATCCTTTCTTTACAGAATATTTTACAAATGTAGAACACCATAATAATAGAGAAGAAGCATTACAAGAGGGAGCGGCTATAATCATGGCTACGTCGGGTATGCTAGAAGGTGGACCAATACTTGAATATTTTGAAGCGCTCGCGCCTACAGAGAAGAATAAAATTTTATTCGTTTCTTATCAGATTAATGGTACTTTAGGAAGGAGAATATTAGATGGGGCAAAGCAGGTGCCCGTTATAAAAGATAACGGCAAAATTAAGATAGTAGATATCAAAAGCCAAGTTGATCGAATAGAGGGATTTAGCGGTCATAGTGATTACAATCAAATTATAAAATTTGTGAGTAAATTAAGGTCAAAATTAAAGAGAGTCATAGTTAATCATGGTGAAAAAAGAAAAACAGAAAACATGGCAAACATAATTAATAAAATATTTAAGATTCCAGCATTTCAACCATCTAATCAGGAAGCCATCAAAGTATATTGATATCTTTTACAATATTTTTGATGATCTTAGATCGAACCTCTCCAAATTTTTACATTAGGAGGAGTAATTACAATCCTCTCTTCACCCAATCTTGCAATATCTCCTCCAATTGATACTGAAAATTCATATAGTTCCTCGACGGCTCGCTTAAGCTCTTCCACATCCTTTTGTGCAAGAGGAGTAATCTTTAATATAATTATCATTTTTTTATTTACATCATTCTTTATTTTTGATAATTCATCGAATGATTTTAATGAAAAGGCTTTTAAATATACTAGATCTTCATGTTCCTTTCCATCGTCTGTTTCTGTTATGTTTCGAGCCAATTTATATAATGCTTTATATATAATTGTGTTATTTATTAGTTTGGCTTTAATTTAGTATTATTTTATTATAATATTAATATTCTTTAAATAATATATCATTTTATACTTGTTTATAAATCTCCCAAAAATTATCACCTATATAATGATAGTTTTTTATTATAACTCCTTTATTCATTTTTTTCATATCTGATTCGTTAACAAGAGCTTTACCAACGGCAATGAATTTTTTATATTTATTTTCTTGAATGACAACAATATCACCTTCATAAAAACATTCTGATTTAACAATACCAGGACGCATCACATCCGCTCCTTTACAAATATGAGGTACTGCGCCTAGGTTTACTTCTATAGAAGGAAATCTGACGAGAATTTCAGTATTACTTAAGAAAGGGAGAAATATATCGTAAAATTTGATAATATTAAATTTCGAGAAGAGAAAAAGATTTTGATGTTTGTTTATCTCAATTGTTTTTACTTGTGTAAATTTATTGATATTTAGAATTATAGGCCATGTTCTAATTATATTATTCAAAATAGCCCGTGTATCTTTCTTAGAGAGGGTGTAGATTCTCATTAAACTAATTTTAAAAAGGTTAGTTATGAATTTTTCAATAAATTAATTTAAATAATGGCTACTTAAACAAGTTTACCGATAGGCGAGAATTATGGCAGTAGATATGGCAGTTAAAGTACTTGATGAGAGTGTTGGTAAAGTGGTATTAATAAAATTAAGAGGCGGTAAAGTTATTCGTGGAAATTTGCAGGGATTCGACCAACATATGAATTTGTTATTAGAGAATTCTGAAGAGGTTCGTGGAGAAGGAGAGATACGTAATTTGGGTACTATAATTGTTAGAGGAGACAATGTTGTGATAATTTCGCCTCCACCTAAGTAAATTATTATAAAGATTTAATTCATCTCAAAGTTTATTTAATATTAAAATTGCATCAAAAGAAAGTTAAATTAATTATTGAAGCACTTGCTAATGGATATCAGTTAGATCCTGAAGCTTTTAACTTTCTTTCAAAGTATGATGAAAAAATTAGTATTAAAGAATTACTTATAAAATTAAATCAAAACAATAAACAGAATATAATCACTAAACAGGATCTTATTAGAGCATTTCCTTCTAATTTAAAAGATGTCGGATCAACCCAGTTACAAGCACAAAAAATATTACCAAAACCGATTAAATTTGAATATAAAATTATAAAAGATCCAACAAATAATATTTTTCCTATTACAGGAATAAGAGGTTTTAAAAACCTTTTCAGAAGTCGATTTGAAAAATTACTGAAGATAGTTAAGGAGAGACCTGATTCGTATCAAATTAAACAGATATCTAATTTAAAAAAGGATGATTATAAAAAATTTCAAAAAATTGCAGGGCTTGTTATGGATAAAAAAATTAAACGGTCATATGTTGTTCTTACACTAGATGATATGAGTGGTAAAATAAAAATTATAGCTTTAGATAGAAATTCCAAAAAAAATGCGATTGAAATCTGTCTCGATCAGTTGGTTATAGTTGATTTGAAGTTTAGTAAAAAAGGATTAGCGATTATAAGAGATATATATTCTCCCGATATACCAGAACACTTACCTAATAGGTCAGAAAATGAAGTATATGCAATATTTACATCAGATACTCATGTAGGGAGTAATACTTTTCTTTTTGATGCTTTCAATAAATTCATTCTATGGCTAAATGGTAAAAATGGTGATAATGCTATTGTTAACAAAGTAAGATATTTAATAATTGCAGGTGATATTGTTGATGGTATCGGTATATATCCAAATCAAGATAAGGAACTTTCAGAAGTTAATATTTATGAACAATATAAGAAGTTTATTGAATTTATTAAACAAATTCCAAAACATATTAAAATATTCATAATACCAGGGAATCATGACCCAGTTAGACAAGCTTTACCACAACCTGCTATCCCTGATAAATATGTTATTGATCTATATAATATGGAAAATGTAAGCATGTTAGGAAATCCGGTTTATTTATGTTTACATGGAATAAATATACTTGTTTGTCACGGTAGAAGTTTAGACGATATACATGCCAAAATACCTGGACTTACATTTTCAAATCCTGCATCAGCTATGAAAATTTTACTCAAAGCAAGACATTTAGCTCCAATATATGGTGAAAGGACTCCAATAGCACAAGAACAAGAAGATCATTTGGTAATAGAACAAGTACCAGATATTTTACATTTAGGACATGTCCATACCGTAGATATTGATAATTATCGTGGCACATTATTAATTAATTCAGGAACATGGCAAGGGCAAACATCTTATCAATTAAATATGGGTCTTACACCTACACCAGGTATAGTCCCTATTGTAAATTTAAAGACCTTAGAAGTTAAATTAAAAAATTTTATTGATTTATAAGATTGAATTCATTAAAGGGTCTTCTAAAAATATTTCTCTTATAATTTGTAATTGGATTAAAGAATGAATTTGCTTCGTTCTACCATAACGACCCTTACTAACTACTTTAGCAACTATTAGACCTAAAAGATCAAGTTCACTTATAAGCATACCTACACGTCTTGATGTTAATTTCTCAATATTAAGTTTCTGGCATAATTTAGAATAGTATTCGTAAACTTCACCAGTAGAATTTACTCCACTAGATGATGTGATAATCCATAATAAAAGTTTGGCATGTAGAGGTAAAGATTTAAGAACTTCGACCAAACGGTCTTGCTCTATTTTCTGTATGGCCATTCTAACATGTTTCTCTTCAACATTATTTGCATTTTCACGTTCAGCTACTTCACCAGATACTCTTAATAAATCTAAAGCTCGTCTAGCATCGCCATGTTCAGAGCCTGCTAAGGCAGCACACAAGTTTATAGCCACATCTGTCATTATATTATCTAAGAAAGCTAACTTGGCTCTATCAGAAAGTATAGCTCTTAATTCCTCAGTTGAATATGGTGAAAATATTATCTCTTCTTCACTTAAACTACTTAATACTCTTGGATTAAGAAATTCTTTAAAGTTTAAATCATTAGATATTCCTATTAAAGCTAGATAACCTTTTGGTAGTTGTTCGTTTGCACGAGTAAGTTCATAAAGTAAATCATCACCATAATTTTTAACTAAAAAGTCAATCTCATCCATTATTATTATCACTGTTAATGTAAATGATTCTATTGTTGTACTAATTCGTCTAAAGACTTCATTAATAGATAATCCAGTAAAAGGAACTGATAATCCTATAGAATTTGCTATATCAAAAAGAACCCTATATTCAGTACCTGCTACTCTCATATTTGAATAAGCGAATTTAATATTTAGATTTGGAGATAAGGATTTTTCCTGAAGTTTTTGTAACACATATTTAGTGACAGCTGTTTTACCTGTTCCTGGTTTACCATATATAAATAAATTTGAACATTTTGATTTATGTAAAAGAGGTGCTAAAACCTCACCTATAGAAACGATTTGCTTTTCACGAAAAGGTAATTTTGATGGAATATAATCTGATTTTAAAACATTGCGATCTTTAAATAAAGATTGACCAGACAAAGCTTTAGTAAATATTTCATCTAAAAGATCTTCAGATTTCTTCATTGTTCATTAATCTCCAGAAAAATAATCCCACCCACCCCTTAATTTCCAATGTAGACCGATTCTTAAAGATAAAATTGTTATTATATATATTATTATTAGACCGTTCTAGGTTTATCAAAAAATATTAAATTCAAATAAATTAAAATTACTTTATTAAGAAGTGAAATTTAACTTACTTCCAATTTGAATTTTTAATATAAGTTTTACTTAATTCCATTTGAAAAAAAGGGGTGGGTGGGTATGATTATTGTGGATTGTCTTAACAAGACAAATTGGATTTGACTTTACGGTAGGCCCAACCCATATTAATTTTATTTCGAATTAATACACCTTTATCCATAAATCTTTGTAAATATGTTGATATTGTACTTAATTTTATAGGAGTATTATATTCATCTTCATAAGCTTCTAAAATATCCGAAGATGTAAAAGATCCAAAAGAAAACTTTTTTTCAATAAGATTATAAAGACGTCCAAATTGTGTATTAAGAGAAAAAATAAATTTTTGATCAACTAAATCTTTTTCTCCAATAAAATCAACTATATTTAATATTTTTAATATTTTATCTTGAGATAGTTTTCCTTCTATGAATATTTTATATTTTCCACCTTCTGCATCATCAAACTCAATTTTTATCTTTTTTCTGTTCATTATTTACCTAATCATAATATTCTTTGAATAATAAAGAAATATGTGTGAAGAAGTGAACTTGTAGTGAAATACTTATGACATAATAATGAGATATATTCATAATTTAACAAGCATTCACAATGGATTGGAAACATCTTATTTGAATTAACCTTAATTATACTCCATTGGAAATAAAGGGGTGTCTGCACTTTAAGTTAACATTAAAATAAAACTAAATTATCCTCAAATAATGACAATTATAATAAAATAAACAAATATTATTATTTTTCACATATACTTCACAAATATTATTTTTCTAATATATGAATTCCTTTATTAGTTATAGTATAAAGATACGGTTTCTTTTTTTCATTTCTAGTAATATAATTTAATTCAAATAATTTTTTCAACAACCTAGCTATATGTTCTCTGGATTTCTTTATTTTTTGTTGTATTTGTATCGAAGTTTGATCTTCTTTCATTAACAATTCAAGTATACGAATATCAGTGGGATTTAAATATCCTCCAATTTCTTTTTCAACCGAGATTTTATTCTCATTTAGAATTATAGACCTTTTAATTTCATTATCAGAATTATAGGTCTTTTGAATCGTTGGTACTTTACTTTGATTTATTTTAAGTTCTAAAATATCTAATCTCACTTGTTGATCTAATATTTTATTATCTTGTTGGGTAAGTCTACTATGAAGATCTGTAATTATATCTTTTATTATTTCATTAGCATCTTTTTGTTGTTTAATTGCTTTTTTGATTTTTGGTAGATAAATAATTATCATTATAATTAAAGCTAATGATGTAATAGTAGTTAATGAGATTATCACAATATTTTCTATGAGCATATATCACAATAATATCGTGATATAATCATACATAAATATTTTCTAATCAATATCACATTGATACATAATCTATAATTAATTAAAAGATTTAGTTATTCTATATTTCTTTTTCTAGATATTATTTCTACCATGCTTTCTATGATCTTATATATTTTAAATTTATTTTTATCAGAAATTTGTCCATTAACATTTTTTAAAAGATTTCCAATTTGTATTAATTTAATAATTGAACCTTCTTCAATTAAACCTAGGTATTCTGCTAAGATTAAAGAATAAACTGATCTTTGTAAATTCTTTTGAGCTTGATTCAATGTACGTAGAAATGAACTTTTACTTATTTTATTCTTATCCCTCATTGCTATTTTTACATTTAAACTTATTTGTTTACCAACTGTCACATTATCGATTAAATAAGTATCTAATTGTACTTTGGTGAAAGCTGAATTTTTTAAAAGATACATAACCATTGAATCATTCTTTAATTTTAATTCTAACATATTATTTATAATCATTATACAGATTCGTATAATCTTATCGGAAAAGTTTTAACTAAATCTTTATTTGATTATATAAAGAATATAATTAGGTGTTATTATGGGAAGAAGAAAACGTCGTATAATAAAAACCGTAAAAAGAACTCTACCTAAAGTATTTGGGTGCCCTCAATGTGGAACAATATCAGTAAAAGTTATGAAAGAAGAAAATTTAGCGAAGATAGTTTGTGGAAGTTGTGGTTTGATTCATAAATATGAATTAAATACCAAAAAACCAAATATCGATATATATAATGAGTTTATTGACAAATATATATCTGGAAGGTTGGATTCTAAGTGATAGGAAAAATTGAAAAGTACATTAGGAAAGAAATCTCTAAAAATGGAACTATAGCTTTTGCTCTTATCGATTCAGAAAATGCATCTATTGAAAAAATTGTTAATATAGTTTATAATGTTGAAAAATGTAATGTAAAAAGTATTCTTATAGGTGGATCTACAGCGATAAATCCATTTGAATTAGATCATATAGTTAGGACAATAAAAAAGAAAATTAAAATTCCTGTGATATTATTTCCAGGAAATGTTACAGGCATTTCTCCAAATGCTGATGCAATACTTTTTAGCTCTTTATTGAATTCTGATAACCCATATTTTATAACTCAAGCACAAGCTTTAAGCGCATTTTCAATTAAAAAATATGGAATAGAAGTAATTCCAATGGGTTATATTGTAATAGGTGAAGGTGGGGCTATAGGTTTTGTAGGTAGGGCAAGAGGAATTCCACCTAACAAGCCAAATTTAGTAGCAATGTATGCTCTTGCAGCAAAATATATGGGGATGAGGTTTGTATACTTAGAGGCTGGATCCGGTGTGATATCACATGTTTCTTCCTTAATAGTAAAAAAAGTTCGTGATGTATTTGATGATATTTTAATTGTCGGTGGAGGAATCAGAAAAATTGACGAAGCTAAAAAATTGGCAAAAGCCGGAGCTGATATACTTGTAATAGGAACTTTATTAGAAACTGATGATTTTATACCTAAACTTATTGAGATTGTTGAAGGTATAAAAAATTTAAGGTGACTTAAATGACTTCTTTTGAACGTTTTTTTGCAAGTTTGAAGTATTGGTTAGATATTCCAAAAGCCTACGATAGATGGCCTAAATTTGAATCATTTTTCGATCAAAAAGAGTATTTATTTATTGAGATGAAAGGTGAAAAAGTGCTTTTATTAAATTGTGGAGACTGTGATGGTCCATCTGATGTATTACATCCTATATGTAAGAAGTGTATTGATTTTAGAACTAAGTTAGCAGAACGTGAAACAAATTCAGAATCGAATATATGGAACCATCTTATTCTTGCCCGAATATATACTAAAACTGATAATATTGATTTGTGATTTTTTTTGTGATATTATTAAGTTAAGATAAAATCACAATTAAATCTAATAATATTTTGTGATCATCACTTATTTAATAATTAAAACTTTTATTCTTCAATTAAAAATATATCTGTGCTTTTGATTAACGAATATCTTAAAAAAATAAAAACATTTGCACCTTTTCCAGAGGAATATATTAATTACTATGGAGACATTTTTCAGAAATTCGATGAACAATATAATATTTCATTAAAAGCTCGTGTAAAAAACATAGACCCCCAACCAAATATAGAACCTAATCTAGCTTTTGATTTAGCAGACCGTATTGAAAACCTAATAAAAATACCTGGACTTGGAAAAAGGATAAGAGAACTTTTCTTGACTTATAACAAAGAAAATGTAGCTTTACGTCTTGCAGAAGAGGTTGCCCTTGGAAAATTTGAATTCTTTGAAAAAGGTAAAGCATTAGAACTAGCTGTTCGCATTGGTTTAGCTGTGGTGACAGACGGTATTACTGTAGCTCCAATACAAGGCATTTCATCTGTAAAAATCAAAAAAAACGAAGACGAGACAAGTTATGTTGCCATATGTTTTGCTGGTCCAATTCGTGCAGCAGGTGGTACTGAAGCAGCTTTTACACTTGCAATAGCAGATCACATTCGAAAAGTTTTGGGTCTTGATAAATATCGACCAAATGCTTGGGGCTCTGATGAAATTGGTCGATTTTTAGAAGAACTCAGAATTTATGAACGAGAAGTAGGCAATTTTCAATATAGAGTAACTGATGATGACGTTAGATATGCGCTTTTACATCTACCTATAGAGATAGATGGTGTCGAAACAAACCCTGTTGAAGTTGTGATTCATAGAGGTTTAAAGAGAATTTTAACAGATTGTGTTAGGGGTGGAGCTTTAAGGGTATTGAATGATGGCGTAATAGGTAGATCTAGAAAGTTATTGAAATTAGTAAATGATTTATCAATATCCGATTGGAATTGGCTCTCTGAACTTAAAGGTGGACAACAGCAAAGTTCAGAAGAGTATGATACATCAAGTACACATTTTGGAGAAGTCATTTCGGGTCGTCCAGTATTATCATTTCCAAGAAGATTAGGCGGTTTTCGATTAAGATATGGACGATGTTACAATACAGGTTTATCTACAATAGGAATTCATCCTGCTACTGCAGTAATTTTGGACTATCCCTTTGTTGTTGGCACACAGGTCAAATTAGATATACCAAGTAAAGCTGCTACCGTAGCCTTTGTTACTACAATAGAACCACCTATTGTTAAATTATTAGATGAGTCTGTAGTTAAAATTGAGAATATTAACCATTCAATAAAAATTCACGATAAAATTGATAAAATACTCTATGTAGGAGACATTTTAGTAAGCTTTGGGGACTTTCTTGAAAATAATGTAAAACTTGTTCCATCTGGTTATGTTGAAGAATGGTGGCTACAAGATTTAATGAATATTATTAAAGAAGGATATCCCTCTATTGACGAATGCGCGGAATATATTAAGATGGATAATAAACGTCTCAAAGAGATAATAAGAGATCCAATACGCAATTTTCCAAATGCTTACGAAGCTTTTGAACTTAGCTACAAGCTAGATATTCCTTTACACCCTCATCATCTGTTCTATTGGGATGCAGCTTCATTTTCTGAAATAATTACATTGAGAGAAAATTTGGTCTTATCCTCGATTAAAGAACCATTTTCTATTATTGCACCGAAGAAGCCAGAAATTAAAACAATCCTAGAAAAGATAGGAATTCCACACATGGTGGTTGATGAAGAGTTAATTATCGAAGGCGATTTCGCTTATTCTATAAAAAAGACTTTAGGTTTACAATCTAAAATTAATTTAGTTACAAAGTGGAGAAATATTAGTGAATTACTTTCATCAATAGCGGAAATAACCATTAAAAGAAAATCATCTATTTTTGTAGGTTTACGCATAGGCCGTCCTGAGAAGGCTATGCCAAGGAAAATGAAGCCCCCAGTTCACACACTTTTTCCAGTAGGAAACAAAGGCGGTTTAAAAAGGGATATACTTCATGCAGCAAAAGATACTACTATCAAGATAGAACTTGCAAATTTAGTCTGCAATAGTTGTGGTTGTACTTCTATTCACACAATATGTAGTAAATGTTTTAATAAAACTATTATTGTGGAAAAATGTCCACGCTGTGAAAGAATTGTGAATAATGATATATGCCCAACATGTAAAATTAAAGCGTTATCTTACTCTAAGATTGAGTTTCCCATCAAACAAGTATTGGAAAACGCTATAACGAAAGTTAAGTATCGTCCAAAAACCCCTCTCAAAGGTGTTAAAGGTCTTATAAGTACTGCGCGTATTCCAGAACCATTAGAAAAAGGAATCTTACGGAAGAAATATGATTTATTTGTATATAAAGATGGAACGATAAGGTTTGATGCTACCAATGCTATATTAACTCATTTTAAACCATCACAAATAGGCACTTCTGTTGAGAAACTAAGAGAACTAGGTTATACAAAGGACATTAATAACAATCCCTTTAATTTAAACAATCAGCTTTTAGAGCTTTTTGTTCAAGATGTAATATTACCTATAGATGCTGGTGAGTATTTATTGAGAACATCGAGATTTATTGATGATTTGTTAGTAAACTTATACAATTGTGAACCGTATTATAATAATAATTCTATAAACGACCTTATCGGTTGCCTTATCATTGGATTAGCTCCTCATACATCTGTAGGCATAATAGGGCGCGTAATAGGGTTCACAAATTCACAAGTTTGTTTTGCCCATCCATATTGGCATGTTGCTAAAAGAAGAGATTGTGATGGTGATAGCGACTCTTTAATGCTTTTGATGGATGTTCTTTTAAACTTCTCTAAAGAATTTCTTCCGGCTCAAATAGG
>JAKLZG010000018.1 GCA_024256165.1 Candidatus Methylarchaceae archaeon HK02M2 | reverse complement strand
CACCCTCGTAAAGATTATGAAGTGCTCTCCGAAAACATGTACAAATTCTACTCATTTCTTTCTTACTTATATCATAAGGATCAAGTCCTTCGTTAAACATATAATCAATAGCGAGAAAATATGCCGTTGTAGCTGGATGAGCTATAGTATACTTAAATGCTTTAAGGACCCAATTATTGGGTTTCTTAAACCAACTCCAAGACTCCAAAATGTCCTGCCATTCTTCAGGCTCTTCAATTTGATTTACTTGCTCCTTTACAACTCTAACAATTTCTTTTCGCCATTTCTTAGGAATGGGTAATTGTTCATTGATGGTATTTTCCAATTTGTTAACATCAGTACTGGCTTTCGCGGACATACTATCACCGAAGGATGATCGAGATTAGAAAAAGAATATAAAGATTTTTGACATATAATAAAAAAGGTAGATCTCACCTGTTTTCATAAATTCGCGTGCATACTATGAGGTCTACCCATCACCATTTAAAGAACTTTGAAAATGCTTCCATAATTTTGCTGAATTCAACTGAAGGGGGACACACACCTCACCATTTCCCATTTTTCCCCCCGCTCCCCCCTTTTACAAAATCATCGTTGCATATAGCGCAACGGTCGATTTGTAGGTGTAGTAGTCGTCGCATCGCGATGACTACTGGGGGGTACGAGGGGGGTGAGAGGGGTGTCCCCCCCCAAAATGACCTTCCCCTCGGCATTAAATTTGCAAGTTTGATAATGAAAAATTTCTTGGATAATAACAATGTGCTTTTCTGAAGTTTATATAGCATATGCACTTGGTCTTATGAAAGACATTGTATTCGCTTAATCACCTGGGTGCTGTCATTGGACCAATTTTGCTAGTTGTCACTTTAATTTTCAGCATAGTTGGGTCTATTGGCATGGGAGACGCTAGTACTACTAATTTTAATGAAAAAGTAGATTTAAACGTTAATAACACGTTTTCTCTAGCTAATACAAGTTCTGTAGAATTTTCTCGAACTTTTTCGTTGTCCGAAAAACGAGAAGTCTATTTACTCCATATTAAATGTCAATCAACCGAAGACACCGTTAATAGTGTGTTTATCAATGCTACCCTTAATGGAATTATAACTTCAGGGACTTTTAAGGATTCTTCCTCTAGTTCTTCTTCACCTCATACTTATGTGATCGGAACTACCCTAACAATGCGAATTAGTACCTCTACTCCAGTTTTTGTACTTTCAAATTCAATTAATATTAACATTACTGTTGATAGTACTTCTTTGTTCAATTCTAATAAAGGAGATTTTTGGATCCAAGAAGTAATCTTTGAATCTCTCACTCCACCCATTATTACCTCCACTTCAGAATCTACTCCTGTTCCTTTACAAATTTCTCAAGGTAGTTGGCGTCTTTCTCCTTTATCTAAGTTAAAAGAACGTCAACTTGAATCAGAGATATATGCTCATATAATGGAGGACACATTTGTTCGTATTGATGTTAATCTCCAGCCTGTCGACTTACTTGTGTCTTCAACAATGGTTGTCATCAGCACTACCAATTTCGCCTTTGAGAGCACTGATCTTTCTACAAGTCATTCAATAGCGGCAAATTTAGTTGAAGGAGATACATTACATCTAAATCTGAAATTTCGTCCCTCTTCTGAGTTTTCTGAATCAATTATTAGTGTCACTTTGACTGTAGTGATTTCAATCCTTCCTCCTATTCCTGGTAATAACTCACCAGGAACATCTTCGGATAATGCACAGATCGATCTTTCTTTGTCCGCTTTAGAGATTATACGATTTTTAATGATCATAGTTCCCTTGTTTATTTTCTATAGAACAAAGAAAGGTAAAGAAAAGGTCAAAGAGCGTTCTGTTCCTACTGCCGAAAACTGAATTTTTTTATGATTTTAGAGGTAGGTCCACAGACACAAACTCTGCATTCTGGGTTTTTTTGACTAAAAAACAATAAATGTTTATGGAGGAAGTTTGCAAACTTTGCACTTTTATGAAAAAAAATTACAATTCCCCATGATGCTTTGCAAAAGTGACATATCAAACTCACCTACATAATCGATCTCGTGATTTTGTCCCTCCGATATCCGCTAACCATGACACGAAATCCTCGCTGGAGTCAAGTCAAATCAGTAACAATCTAAAATAATCAAATTAAAGTATACTTTACTTGGACAGCAGCGTGTTATATTTAAATAGAATAAAGCCCTTAGAATGATGACGCATAGGAGTGTTTCCATCTTAATGGATTCAGAAAATACGGAACAAGAATCCGATTTCGCTGGGAAAATGTTGATTAAACGCCCAGAAATAACTAGTTTTGTTGATATTGATGATTACATGGAAAACGCTTCACCAGAATCTCCTGAATTAGAGTTTGAAGATCCAGGATATGAAAGTCCAACCTTTAAAACTCAGCGCTGGAAATTGGGTAGCCAGATCGGTCATTTATCCCGTCATGATGATAAGAGCTTTCGTAAACTTAAACATATTCATCAGAGCATCGCTTCTCAAGAAAATGAGCTAGATTCTAAGACAATTAAGCGAAATATTTATTTTTCTATGATTTTAACTCAATGGTTTCCTGAACCATTGATTGACAATGCAGTTGCCGAGCTTCATAAAACGGACTGTACAAAAATGGTGGCAGATGAGTCAGTCATCTGTCGAATCTTAGGTTATATTGAAGCTTTACTTAGGGTATCTTGTCGTTCAATTCCTTGGACTACTGTATTTGAAATTAATGATCAATTAGGACTAAATCTTGATAAAAAAGATATCGCAGCAGCAAAATTCAAGGCAGTTCGATCAGGTGCCTATAATGAGTTTTATAAGAAACGCGGATCCAGAGAAACCTTTGATGTTATCCGCTTTTATATGACTCGTCTAATAGCAGACATAGATCTGACTTCTGTCACAACTTCTCAGAAAAAGGAGATTTTATCCCTTAGTCGGCGATTATGTAATTTTCTTGAACAAAAACGGTTAGTTCCTAAAGATCCTGAAATGTATGGGCATGCTATTGTTGAAATTGCCTGTAAGAACGTACTGAAGAGTCGTAATTTACATACTCTAGATGATCCCCGTCTAAAAAAGAAACTATCAACTGCTATTCATTATATCAAAAAACAGTTAAAACAAGGATAATTTTTCTTCTCCCCTTCATTTTTTTTTTGCAGATATCCATCTTTTTTTGGATCTTTAAAACTGAAACTTTAGGTGGAAAGGGTGGAGCAAGTCTTAAAATGTATGCACTCAAAGAGAATTTGGTTCCTTCACGATCGCCAAAAACTCTCTTTCATTCCTATAAAAAATTAGTAAGGCCCTCAGTAGTTCTGATGGGGGTAACCAATGGGTTAGTAGGCGTCATTTATGCAGGAATTGGGTACGATACACTAGGATATGCTCTTATTGCGTTAATTTCAATTGCAGCTATAGCAGCTTTTTCTTATGGTTATAATCAACTTACTGATCTTGATGAAGATCGAATTAATTCTCCTCATCGTCCTCTAGTTACGGGAGAGCTATCTGTACAGGAGTGTAAAACGTTTCTAATAATTTTATTGGGAATTAGCACAATTCCAATGCTTGCTCTAGGTCGATACTTAGCTTTAGGCTTAATGTTAGTAGGACCCGTTCTTAGTGGTGTAGTTTACTCCCGTTGGCGAATTAAAGGATTTGTCATCAAACCCTTCTTCGTGGCCTATGGGTGGGCTTTCGTTCCACTGGTTGGGTACAGTGCAGTAACAAACGAACTGACCCCTCTCTTCTTGATTTTCTTACCTTTCTTCCTATCATTAATGTTTTTAACTACAACCATGGGCGATTTACGAGATGTAAAGGGAGATAAAGAAAATAATGTTCGATCTCTCCCAGTAGTCTTCGGAGTAAGGACAGTTATTCTTAATTTACAAATTTGTACTATTATAACCTATGCCCTTCTAATTGTGGGTATTATTTTACAAATCTTGCCAGTAGACGCGACTTGTGGACTGCTTGGTGGGCTTCTTCTTTTGCGATATACACGGAGTCCTAATGTTCTTTCTCGCCAAAAAGGAATGAAAAAGTCGTTAGCTCGATTTTCCTGGATGACTTCCTTAGGTTTAGTTGTAGGAAGAATTATTACTATTTTTGTTGGAATTCTTATCTAAAAAAAAGATAATTTTTTTATTTTAGGTATTAAGTTGGGTTAAGAGAGTATTAGCGGTAGAAATATCTTCTTTTCCATAAAATAAAGCGACTAACATTAATAGTGCGGTTGTGTTCTCTATCTTTTGTTCATGTTCGAGAGAAGAGGGGGATGAACTTATACTAAGAGACATTTCACTTCATCATACCCCACCATCCTACCCTTTATAATGATCTGAAAGAAGGTGAAAATAATGGGTATTTCTTTTCTTTATAAACTCTATGAAATAGGATACATTGATACCTATGTCATGCGTTGATACTATTAATCGGACTATTTTCCAATATAACGTTGTAGCGTCTTATAATGACGAACAAATGGGTGCAGCTCTTTATGCGAGGATAATCGCAGCTCTATATTCTCAGATGAATGAATCTCGGGCCGAGGATTGAGTAAAAATGGAAAAGACGGAAGAAGCATATAAGATCATAATTACTCCGATTATTAGCCATGAGACGTTCAATCATGTCAAGAAAGTGGAAGCAATCCAAACAAAAACTATTACTTTTTTCCGCTATATCTCAGCTTCCCTTTATCGTGATTATGAAGCAATTGATGATGAAAGATTCTTCTTAGATGAAGATGAAGCTATTGCTTATTGGAATCAAGCGATCAGTCGGGATTATGCAATGTTAGTTCCCGTAAAGTATCTTGAAGCCACGGCTTAAGGATAAAATTAGTTTAGTTTTTATATTAAAAAAATTATTTTATTTCTTTTATTCATACTTGGTTATTACTTTGGGCTAGTTTTGAAATCACTATGAATAAGAAGAAATAAATTAGAGCATAAACTACTCCTTCTTTCAGTCCGGTTATAGCTGAAGAAGTTCGTTTAAGAGCGATATATCCACTGATAGCAAAGATTACATAGGTCCATAAGACATATCCGGGATGAAATGCCCCAGGATTCATTGGACTTCCACGAATAAGAAACGCATAGTCTTTAGGGGAAGGCATTGCAATACCAAAGCAGCAAAAAATAAGGTAAATATGGATAAGTAGACCATACAGACCTAAACCTGCAAAAATTGAACTAGAACTAATTAAAAATAAAAATATTGCACCTGCACCTAGTAAAGGAGCTGAAGCAATCTTGAAGGCGTCTAATGTTGAATAATAGGGTCGTAGAAGTGGACTTACTTCATTGCCTTTGTTACCGCCCCAAAAGCTTAAAACTGCTGTAGATTGATTGTCAAGACGATATTTCTTGAGGTCTATTCGTTTTGCCATATTCATATGGAGCCACACATGTAAATATCGAAATGGAGCTCCTAAAACTAACATAATCTTCTTTAATGGGGGAAAAATGAAAAATAATAACTGGATTACTAAGTAGCTTAATAAAAAGGATAATAATACCTGAGGTAATCGATCAAGTCCACCCATAAAGGCTGACTGATACCATTTACCTAATTCTGCAAAGATAGCATTAATTAAGAGATTTAACAAATTAATCACCCACGTCATCGCCAAATTCGGAAACAATAAGGATTTTCCGATATCCAGGATGTCCTGTGTGTATAATAAAATGACGAGCACATTCACATTGTTTTTCAACTTGCATAGTTCGCTTTGTTGACTGTGTAAGACTATTTAAATCAATTTTGTGCTCCTCACCACAAGGACATTCAATAAGGAGATAAGTTTGTGGGACAACTAGCCCTAGCTCAGGTATTCCACTAACTAGAAAGTCACTAGAGCTGGTTTTTGGTTTACTTGCGAGAGTTTGAACACATTCAGCCATGTAGATCACGCCTCCAGAAATCGACAAATCGTATCGAAATTCTGATTTCTGGCAGTCATTTCATTTTCACATTAAACCCTGTCCCCTAACGAATATAAAGGTAAGAAAAACTCGGATAAATTATCTGATATATAAAACCTCTAGGAAGGTGGGAAGGGTGCAAGGGTGTTAACCGTTGAAAAAAATGAAGAAATGGCCAATTGGATTGAAAACAAGCTTAATCATCCTCTTCCTACTCAATATTGCGATTAACCCACTCTCCACTCCAGTTTTAGCTAGTGAAAATCAGGTCACCGTAACTGAAGTTTTTCCAGATCGGACCGACGTTACTGTGGGTGAAGAGGTTATTTTTACAATTCACGTCACGGCGAACGGAACTCCCGTTCCAGGTGGAACGGTAACCGTCAGGGAGGAAACAGACAGTTATTACAATGTATCGGGTACTCTTACAGATGGAACAGCAGTTTTAACTTGGTATGCCCAGACATGGACTCCTACAGGGTGGTGTACTTTTCTTGCTACCTATGAAGGAACTGAAGGGTACAATAGTTCAGTAGGTACAACTCAAGTCGCAGTTGAATCTCCTGTTACACCAGGTACTCAAGAAACAGCTACAACTATTACTCCTAGTGATGAAATAATATATCCAGATGAAATAATTGGATTTAATATAGAAATTGTCTATTTAGGGACATTTTTCCCCTATTTTGATGGAGGATATATTGCATTAGTGGATATCACAGAAAACATCGTCCTCCAACGTCACGATATCGGCTTTGAATTCACTGATACATATACCACAACTCTAACTCTCACTATACCTGCGTGGTACGCGAACGGAACCCATACTATTGAATCTCGATATACAGGATCCTATGACGCAGATCATGCCCCATCCCTTGGTAGTTGTACAATTGAAGTAATAAATAATGAAACTTCTCCTCCTCCCGAAGTTTTCAGTATTGTTATGACTGGAAATGCAACTGTTATTGAAATTGGGACTGATACTTTACAGATTGATGCCACCATTGAAGGAGATGACCCAGTAGGTAAAACCCTACGATTGACCTCCTATCAAAACAATGGCTCAATTCAGCACCTATTAGATGAACTAACTGTTATTTCTCGTGACTATACCTATTTGTTTACTCCTGGATCCGAAGACCAATCTGGTTCAATTTTATTTGAATTAATCCTAGAAGACCCCATTACTGAAGATATTAAAGCTACTGCAAATATTTCAGCGATACTTGAAGAACCAATTACCTTTTTCGAAACAATAATTACTCTAGATACAGACATAATTGAAGCTACCTATGGTACCATTCATTCTATTCCAGTATACCTAACATCATCCAATGGAAACCCAATTACCGCAGGTCAGTTGAACTCTTATGTATATGATGGAGTTACTCTCCTTCTTGACTTAACAGCTCCTATTTCTCAAGGTTATGCGGTTGTTGAGGTGCCCATCGAAGACTTTGGTGAAGGCAATTATCAACTTTCCTTAGAATGGTTAGGTAATGCAACTCAGAACGCAACGACCTATGATGCAACCCTAAACGTAGTTAAAGGAACCGCCTTACTTGATTCTAGCCTAAGTTCTAATACCATTGAATATGGTAGTGTTACCTCTTGGAATGCTCATGTTACCAATTATTTAGGCAATTCTATTGCAAATATTCCAATAAGCTTTGCCACTTCCCTAACAGGATTTTATTGGGATCAATGGGGAACAATAATGACAGATGGCTCAGGAGATGCTACTATTGAGGTACATTGGACTGAGGAAAACCAAGTGCACTATGGACAACCAGGCACATACACTGTCCGGATCACAATCGAAAATAATGATAAAGTAACCACAAAAATAATGACTCATACACTCAATGTGCTAAAAAATAGCGTTGTTTTGACATTAAACGATGTTACTGCTGCTCATCTTGAAACTGCAGTAATTGATGGAACTCTAACCACTTCTCACGGAATTTCTATTCCTGATGCCACAATTGACTTATATTGGAACGCAACTGCCACTGGAACATGGCAAAAGATAGCCACTGTTACTACAGATGACTTTGGGTATTATTCTACCGAAATAGAAGTTAATTTACTTCCTAAATCTTATAAATTGAAAGCAGAATATAAAGGAAACAGTTATTACACTATATCAGCTCAAATTTCATTTTTAGAGGTACTAGATAACCCCTCAGAAGTCAAAAAAATCGATATTACACCTACGACTTTGAATTTAGGAGATGTTGTTGAAATTAGTGTTAATGCCACTGACTTTGACTCTATCAACTCTGTTACTGCAATCATTTATGATAACTACAATAACTTTACTATAGATCTTGAATATCAAGATGGTCTCTATCAGAAGACAATATGGTGTGACACACAGTACCAAATAGGAATATGGACAATAGATCTAATTATTATAGATAATTTAGGTATTGAAACCATTTTTACTAATGTTGGAAGCTTTAACATTGTGGACAACCCTGCCCCAGAAGTAACTTATACTGTAACCCCAGAAACAATCGCTGATGGATCTTCTGTTGACTTCGAAATCATTGCTACAGACACTTTAGGTATTGCTTCTGTTAAGATAGAAATAGATCATACAATATATGACATTACTCAAGGTGACGATATACTTCCTGAAAGTGATGGAATTTCTACCCTTTTCGGGGGTGAACATGATGCACGTTACATATATAATATTCTACAGGCGCGCGAACAGGGCGTCTTCTACTTCCATTATACACCCCAAACTATGGGTTCCATACCTTTTATCATCTATGTAGAGGATAATGCAGGTAAACAAGCAATTCTAAATGGATACATTACGGTTGAGGCGGTAGCGCCTGAGCTATCTATTCACTCAATGAGTTCTCTCAACGGAACAGCACCCCACTCCTTTTCTCTCATTTTGAGTGTAATAGATGGCTCAGGTATAAATTACGTCAGTCTCTATGCGAATGACCAGGAATACTCCCTTCAATATAATGTAACTACCAATAAATGGGAAATTTCTGCAATATTTAACGCAGGAGAATACGTATTAAATATTGTAGCAGAAGATATGATTGGTACACAAAAAGCAGTTGAATTAGGGACTCTGATCGTCAATCAAGCCAGTTTTAGAATAACCTTTGAAACCGAAAATTTATCCGACGGTGAGACCACGAATTTCACAATTGAAGCTAGTGACAGCTTGGCCAATGCTACTGTTAATATTAGTTGGGGCAATCAAGATATTGAACTAACTTTAGACTCAAATGCTACAGGAATTGGTCAAATTCAATTTTATGAACCAAACACCTACACAGTTGAAGTTACCATTACTGACAAAGCAAATGTACAAATTACTCAGGAATATACCTTTGAAATCACTGCTAAAGGTCCAGAATTTGAGGAAGTATATCCAGATAAAACAATGTTAGCTGAGTATCATACACCTTTCACTTTAGAAATGGAAACCATTGTAAAAGATGCTTCTGGCGTAAGTACAGTAATCTTACATGTTAACTCCACTGAATATCCACTTATAAACAGTTTTGGTGTCTGGAATACACAGATTGACTTAACAAGTGGAACTCATACACTCAAGTTAGTAGCAACAGATATCTATGGTTCAGAAACAGTCTACATTCTTGGAGAAGTTATACTTTATGAAATTATAACTTCTGACCCGGGATCTGCATCAACATTTCCTCCAAATCCATCTCAAACGCCTGAGAAGGAAAGTTCCATAGAACCTACAGTTGGACTAATAGTTCTTGCAGTAGCCGTGGTTACCAGCGGTTTGTTTGTCTATTGGCGAAAGAAACCCAAACCAGGCATGACTACCTCCACTTAGGACTTAATATCATACTTCTTAAACAAAATTTTCTTTTTTATTTCAATAAACTCTTCAAAGGGGATTTCAATTAACGAACGATTACACTCAGGACAGTTTCGTAGGAATTTTTTTCTTTTATAGCTAGATTTGACTTTTTTGATGGGTTTTAGCCCTCTATCGTGTTTTTTAGGACACTTATAATAATCATAGACATGAGAGTTAATTTTATATTTGTCTAAGATAGACATAACTTGCATTTTTCGATTGTGAAGTGTTATATCCTTAGGTTTCTTTTCAGCCCGTTTTTTTATTCCTGATCGCCCTTCTACGATCTCAGTGTAAAATTTTTTAATATGTTCTATGTCTTTGTCTTTTGCCCAAGGTGTAATCCATATAGTTTCGGAATTTCGACCAAGACCTACTTCTTCTGGTGTTACTGCAATAGCTCTAATTAATCCACCCTCGTAAAGATTATGAG
>JAKLZG010000017.1 GCA_024256165.1 Candidatus Methylarchaceae archaeon HK02M2 | reverse complement strand
TATTCCTACTTGTAGGTATATTATTGGCGTACTTTACAGCAACTACTCCTATCGTACCTCAGATATCCCCTGTATACTACCTAGTTTCACTCCTTTGCATAATTTCTGGTTTGGTCGCACTCATTTCGAAACTAGAATAATAACTTTAAAAGTATACTCCAGTTAGAGATCACAAACAATAACATTAAAAGTATACTCCATATTGCCATAAGATTATGAGTGATAAGATAAAAGTTGCATTAATTGGTATAGGAAATTGTGCTTGTACTCTGATTCAAGGAATTAGTTATTATAGCGAGGATGATTCTAGGAACGGTCTATGGAATAAGATCATAGGTGGTTATAGGATTAAGGATTTAGAACTGGTAGGTGCCTATGATATAAATTCTAAAAAGATAGGGGTCGACCTTTCTGAGGCAATGTTTTCGAAACCTAATGTAGCAGAAAGGTACTTGGATCTAAGGCCTTTTAATGTCAATGTAAAAAGAGGTATCTTGTATGATGAACTTTCAAACTATCTAAAAAACTCACTTGATGTTGATACTTGGGAGCCTAATGACATTATAGATGAGTTAAAAAGGAGTAAAGTAGATGTTTTGGTGAATCTTATATCATCTGGTTTAGATAATACATCTAAGGCTTATGCTGAGATCGCCATCAAATCAAAATGCTGCTTCATCAATGCTACTCCATCATCGATAGCATCTGATAAAGCAATTGTAGATAAGTTCAGGGAAGCAAATTTGGTTGTAACTGGAGACGATCTAATGAGCCAATTTGGAGGAACTGCTTTCCATAAAGGGATCCTCGATTTTATGCACAGTAGAGGTATTAATATCTTAAAAAGTTACCAGCTTGATGTTGGTGGAGGTACAGAGACTTTGAATACATTGGATGAAGATATAAAGTTCATGAAGCGGAACATGAAAACTAAAGCAATATCTATGGAGTTACCTTACAAGTTTGAGACAATTACAGGAACTACAGATTATGTCGATTATATGCAAAATAATAGGACTAGCTACTACTGGATACAAGGAGATGGTTTCTTAGGCTCTCCAATTATGGCCGATATATATCTTCGTACCTCTGATGGACCTAATGCTGGAAATATTTTACTTGATGTGATAAGAGCTGTTAAAGTATCTAAAGATAGAGGAGATTTTGGCGCACCACTAGAAATTTGTGGCTATGGTTTCAAGAATACTCTTAAACCTATCAAGCTGAAGGATGCGCATCAAAACTTCACTTTGAAATATATAACAAGATAGAGCATTTAATTATCAAGAACTAAATTTCATTGTTGGTATTATTTATGTTCTGGATAAATAAACATCCCGCATAGGTAGAAGGACTTCATTGGGAGATTCCCCTATAAAGTAAACATTCTGAAATATGTAGATTGAACTGTTAATCATCTATAAACCAAAATATTTTAAGTAATAAAAATAATCTAAGAAACATTGAGGTATCCATAAATATGACAGATCGAAGCTGGACAGCAATTGTCAAGGAGCGAAAAAAATCGCTAAAGAATCTGGCACCGAAAGATCGCCTAGGGTATGTAGAGGGATGCATCCAATCACTCTTAGCTGTAAATCAGAGTATCAATGGATGGATGCAATGGTTATCGAATCCTATGAAGATGGGTAAATTTGAAGAAGAACAGCTAGAGATGTTTTTTACAAAGTTAAGACAATTTGCTCTGGATTTCCTTGAATTTGACCGGGATGTTACAGAGAAGGACGAGAAAGGGAAGGAACAACCCAGGGTAGAGCATTTCAAGTAAAAATGAAAAAGTGTAGAAGAGCTCTTTCTAGCGATAATCTGACACTACTTCTTTGATTAACTGTCCGAAGTTTAAATGCTTTGGATTAAATCCTTTTGACTTCAACTTTCTAATATCAGGATAGAGTTTATAGGGTTCCTCTCTTGCTCTGCAAGGCAGATATTCTACCTTACAGGCAGTAATCCGTCTTATTTCTTCTGCGAGATCTTGGTAAGTTCTAACGATTCCGCTACCCACATTATATATCTGTCCAGAATCCAACTTCTCTAGCCCCAATTCGTAAGCTTGACAAAGATCTAAGACGTGCATGAAGTCTGCCTTCTGATGTCCATGACAAAATACTGTCAGACATCCCTTCTTAACAGCATTTTCCACAAAAATTTTTATTATTCCATTTGTTGCTCCTTTACCCCAGACTTCAAATCCTCTGAATATCACGCATGGCAGTCCTAAGTTAAAATATTGCTTTACTAAATACTCTGCAGCCACCTTAGATGTACCATAGCCAGTTCTGGGAGCTAGAGGTGTTTCCTCGTCAACTGGATTATCTTCAGTAGGCAGTCCGTACACAGCAGAACTGCTCATATATAAGAATCTCTTTACTCCTACTTTCAGAGAAGCCTCAAGGACATTTAGAGTAATCATTAAGTTGGTCCTCATAATTTCCACCTCAGATCCAGCATATCTTACTGCTAGATGAATTACATAATCTGGAATAAACTGCTTGAAGAGATTTAGTGTTTCATCGAAGTTTGTAAGATCACATTTGGAGACATTATCAGATAGTAGCTTATCTACTCCCAACACGGTATACTCTTTCTCTTTGAAATACCCAGTTGCATAGCTACCTATAAATCCTCTAGCTCCAGTAACAATTAATCTCTTCTTTCTCATTCTAATAACCTTTCAATAACATCTATCGGTGATTCCAATTTAATGGTTACTGGTTTCCGTGAGGCAGGCTTGTACAACAGTTCCTCGAGCTTGTTCTTAGTAGGATTCTTATATAGAGGATAGCCTAAGCCACTTAACCAAGATTCAATATCTAGAGGTTTCGGGAACAAACAGACTGATGGGACACCCAATAACGCAGCTTCCCTCGATATAGTAGCCCCCCCAGTTACCACAGCATTAGAGTAATATAGGAGGCTCTGGAAATCTAAACCTCCAGGAAGAATTACCACGTTATCTCTCTTACTAAGCTCCTCCTTCTGTTTCTGGTAGCGAGGAAGAGCTACCACCTTTGGATAGGATAAAATTTGCTCTATTGTCTCTTGAGTCTCTACTTTTGTAGGATAATAAGACGCATATATTTCAGGTGGTCTAAAGACAATATATTTCCTTGGTTTTAACCCTAACTCAGCCAATACATTTGGCTGTGGTTCAAAGTCTCTTAACCAAGCTATCTCGTCTACACCTTTGTATGTTATAATCTTCTTGTAAGGTACAAAATCAATGTATTTCCTTAGAGGTATTGCTAAAGGTATAATCACCCATTTAGCTAGCGGAAGAGTTAAGTGATTGACCCAATATGAGTGAGGTGCATCATTAAGCTGGATTATCTTCACCCCTAACCCAAACGCTATCCTAGTAGCCTCAGGAGAAGATAGCGAGATATGCCAATCTGGTTTCTCCTTATTAGCGACTTTTTTAAGATCTTTCATTCGGTCAATACTAGCATCAAGTTTGCTAGATAGTTCCTTCCCTCCATGACGACCCACATCATAGTAAGTTCTATTATGCCTTGATAAGATACTCTGAGTATAATCATAGTTTCTAGCAGTGATGAAGTTAGGAATTCCCTTCTTGTCAAGCATCTCCGCAATCTTCACCATTAGAAGTGCGTCTTTAGCGGTAATGGCATCTAACCAGACTTTCATACTTTCACCAAGATTTGGTATTTTTCAATGCCATGCTATCCGATCCAACTTCAAGGATTACCACGTATATAGTCTCTCAACATCGTTACATGATCAAATGCTAAATTTTCTGGAATTTTACTTAATATAAAGAATTTAACATCTTGAAATTCGGTATTTATTTCTCCTTTATCTGTATGAGCTAAATAGCATATCGCTATTACATGTTTCCATGGATGGCGATAAGAATCTGAATATATTCCAATTATTCTTGATAGTTCGATATCTAGGCCGCTCTCCTCCTTAACTTCCCTCTTAGCAGCATTTTCAACTGTTTCACCATATTCCACATACCCACCTGGCAAGCTCCATAATCGCTTGAATGGCTCGCAGTTTCTTCTAACGAGCATCACTTCACCCCCATCCTCAACTATTACGTTAACCGCTAATGCTGGATTGATCCATATACTTTCATCTCGTTCAAGCTGGATGTCTTTAGAACCAAGACCTATTGCAATATATCTAAGCTTGCTTGAAAACTCTTCAGGTTCATATATTCGTCTACCATCGATAACGATCGGATTTCTCATTCTGGAGATAAAGTCCTCAGGTTTGATTTTTGAGAACTCAGACCACTCTGTTACAATAATGGAGCAATCTGCACTATTAATACATTCTAATGCGGATTTTGAATATTCTATTCTATTACCGAATATTTTTCTTACATTTTCTATAGCGGCTGGGTCATAGGCTACAATTTTTGCCTCTCTTCTAAGTAGCTCTTTTACTATTTTTATTGAAACAGCCTCCCTTATATCGTCTGTTCCAGGTTTAAAGGATAAGCCCAGTATGGCAATTCTCATGCTCTGTATATCGCCTAGTAATTTCTCAGCAATATTAACAGCATTCAAAGGTTGAATCTCGTTGACGAACAGTGTAGCCTCGGTTAATGGTAGTGCTACGCCCTTTGATCTTGAAAATTTGGACAATGCCTTAAGATCCTTAAGAAAGCATGAACCCCCCCATCCAAATCCAGCTTTTAGGAACAATGGTGCTATTCGTTCATCTAATCCTATACCTTTTGCAATAACCTCAACATCTGTATTTGGAATTCTCTGACATAAATTCGCTATTTGATTTATGAAACTCACTTTCATAGCTAAGAAAGCATTATTCGTATATTTGATAAGCTCGGCTGTATTTGGGTTGGTTCTGATTATGGGTGGAAGTTTTTTATGATGAAGCCATCGGTAGAATTTTTCAAGAGCTTTACCAGATTTTTTGTCGATTTCCCCGATTATGATCCTATCAGGGTTAAGAGTGTTTTTAATTGCTGAGCCTTCACTAAGGAACTCAGGGTTATAGACTAAGCCGAAATCCTTACCGCATATCCTATTTGAGGTTGTCTCTAATGCAGGTTTTACTAGGTTATATGTTGTACCCGGAGTTACCGTGCTTCGTAGTACAACGAGTTTATAGTCCTCTAAATCCTTCAATTCTTTCCCAATGGTTTCTGAAACGGACCTCACATAATCAAGGTTAATAGAACCATCTGTATGGTTTGGCGTACCAACGGTAATAAATATGATCTGAGATTTTTTGACAGCCTTTCTTGCATCCTCTGTTGCAGATAACCTTCTCTCTTTTACGTTTCTTTTTAGGAGGGTTGGAAGTTCTGGCTCATGAATAGGGGTCTCGCCCTTGTTGATCTTTCTTACTTTCTCAGTGTCAACGTCACAACCTATCACCTTTGCATCTCTTTTTGCTATGCAAGTTGCCATTGTTAGGCCTACATAGCCGAGTCCAAAGATTGCGACTTTCATAGTTTTATTGCCTGCTTCTTAAAGTACTTATAGGAAAGGCTTAACGCTTCCCAATAAGTTTCTGGTGTGCCGATATCCAGTCTAATCTCATTCTCTTTGAGATCGATTGCATTGACCTTTAAGCCCCATTCAATAAGGTTCTGGATACCATCGGTGAGCTGAATCTCTCCACCCTTTCCAGGTCGAATGGCTTCTAGTGATCTGAAAATTATCGGTTCGAATATATAAAGAGGCATTATTGCTAAGTTTGTTTTGGGTCTCTCAGGCTTCTCTTTAACGTCTTTGACGATAAGTTCATTTGATTCCATAGCAACTTCTGCAACCCCATACTGCCTCGGGTCAGGTACTTCTTGAAGCACGATCGTGGCATCAGCTTTGGTTTTATTATGTTCTTCAATCAGTCTTTTTAAGTGAACGTTTTCTCTTGATATAATATATGTATCACCGGCGTGGACGAGAAGTGGAGAGCCTCCAATGAAAGGTTTAGTTAGATGGACGGCATGTCCAAAGCCTAGAGGTTCGGGTTGGTTAATCCATACTATTGTTGAGGCTTCAACCTTCTTATAGAAGTCCTCAAGAAGCAATGCTTGTATGCTCTTGCCCTTATTGTTTAGTTGTTCAACGTAACCGCAATCAGGTGTGAAGTGATCTTCTATGGCCCTCTTATTTCTACCTACTACAAAGCAAAATTCTCTAGAACCTGAATTAAAAAGTTGCTCAAAGACGAGCTGAACAAGAGGTTTCAAGCATAGGCATTCACCATCTCCGTTGGCAAATACGGGCAACATCTCCTTGGGCTGCTCCTTTGTTGAAGGCAGGAGCCTTGTTCCTAAACCAGCTGTAGGGATAACTGCTTTCATAATATCATGACCTTTAAAAAAATAATCATATATTTATGGCTCAAACTCCTTTGCCCTTTAGGGTTAATTCTTGTCTCACCCATTCTATCTCTCTCTTTAAACCCTCTTCCAAGGAGATTTTTGGCTCCCATCCAAGGATTTCATTAGCCTTCTTGTAGCTACCTACAAAGCGCATTATATCCCCTTGACGTGGTGGAAGATAATTTTTTTGAGATTTACTGTGTGTTAACTTAATGATTATGTTGGCAAGCTCGTTCAGGCTTACACCCCTACCTGTTGGCAAAAGAAAGACTTCCCCTATAGCCCTTGGGTTTTCCAAAGCAAGAATGTAGGCTTTTGCAGTATCCTCTACATATGTATAATCTCTTATCTGCTCACCACTACCGTAGATAGGTAAAGCCTCGTTTTCCAGTGATATCTTAATCCAGAAACTGATAAAGTTGTACCAGCCCTTCATCCAATAAGGTTGCCTAGGACCGTATACATTACTTGGTCTTAATATAATGAATTTCATGCCATACAAGTTTGAATAGATTTTACAAAGCAATTCGCCGTAAATCTTATGAACATTATAAAAGGTGCTAGGGTCGAAAGGAAAAGACTCATCTGCAAGGTTTGGCTCAGGTATATCCCCATGTACGCTTCTACTGCTTGTATAGATTATCAAGGCATCATCGTTAAATTTTCTACAGGTCTCGAAGAGATGAAAGGTGGAGAGAGCGTTTCTCCTGAAATCTTCCTCAGGGTAGTCTATACACCAAAATGTAGAGACTTGAGCAGCACAGTGGATAATTGTGTCAAAATCTTTTACATCTTCCTTAACAACGTCGGCTACAGACTTCACCTTTAATGGTAAGTCAGAAGGTAAATTATTCCTCCTTCCAGCTGAAAGGTCGTCTAAAGCAACAACATTATACTTTTTTATTTTTAGATAGTCTATTACATAAGAACCAATGAAGCCAGCTCCACCAGTCACAAGAGCTTTCAACTAAATCTACCGTTTATATATCTTCTAACTAAAATAATTTTATCATCGTCTACTTTGTGTTTTTAAAAGATAAGACATGGTTCTAGAGCACGCATTAATGGAATTTTCATTATTAAGTTAGATAAAGAAGCGTTTATTATCAACAACCCAATCAAATAATCTGTTCAACCCTTCCTTCCAAGATACTTTAGGCTCCCACCCAAATTCTCTTTTCGCCTTTCCCATGTTGCTATAATATACTTTTTGATCGTAAGGTCGCCAATCCTCGAACTTCAGGTTTATATTAAGACCGCTTATCT
>JAKLZG010000016.1 GCA_024256165.1 Candidatus Methylarchaceae archaeon HK02M2 | reverse complement strand
CCGTTGAAAGCATCACGTCCTTTCTTTGTAAGTTTTAGTGCTGTGTGAGGCTTTCGCTCAATGAATTCCTTGACTATCTCCACATAACCTGCCTCTTCCAGTTTGCTCAAATGAGATGATAGATTACCTGGAGTCATCTGAAGTTGATTTTGGAGGAAGAGGAAGTCTGCGCTTTCTACAACATACAGCTGGGTCATGATCATCAATCTAGTTGGCTCATGGATCAATCGATCGATGTTCTTTAGGTTAAAAGAATTTTTTGACAAGTGTCTTGTCACCATGAGTTAGTGGATATTTTCGTATGAATTGCATTAGAAGAACAAAGCCATTGATGGTAATCACAAGTCCAATAGTTACAAGGAAATACTCGAATGGGATAGTGATGAAGTGTCCTATAAGAGATGTTGCTAATGTTAATAGTCCATATACGTACAGCCGCTTTAGACCCATTGTGTATGCGAATAGGCTTGATATTGAAGCCGCTGCAATACCTATTATGATCATACTGTTTGGAATGATCAGATTCCTCAGTGTTAATGCCCAAGCTTGAGTTGATGCTAAAGAAAAAAGAAAAACTATGGATGTTAACAGACCAAAGACCATAACTCCAATTAAGACAGCCATTAACTTGTTTGTACTTCTACTTCCAAAATTTACATAACCAATCCTTGGCATAGTTATTCGTTTCTTAGCCGAAATCCAAATAGGCAATATGATCGCAGGAAAAATTGCTGGAATTATAAACCATGTACTAAAGTCTATCACAGTTTTAAGAAAGATGCCTGAGCCAAACAACAGAACAAAAACGCCGACAACTATGTCAATTAAACCGTCTTGATGGTATGACCTGTAAGCCTTTCGTTCGATCTCTTTCAGATTAATTTTCTCATTCATCTCATATCACCGCACTATATTAAAACTTTGCAATATATAAAACTTTGCATTACAAAGTAATTTATAATCTAAACAAAGCATAGATAAATTTAGTTCTAAGCAAATTAACTATACCAAACATTTAGATGTCTACTCATATTTTAATAAATTCATGGGAGAGATAGTTGTTAAACCGATAGGTTTAGTGCATAATAGAGACGAAGAAGAATTTGTAAAAGACTCCCTGGGCGGGGTCGAGGGAACAATTGAAATTTTTGATGATTTCAAAGAAGGTTTGGATAAAATTGAAGGATTCTCTCATATCATTATCGTATCCTACTTGGATAAGGTTGGCAATGAAGAACAAAGGGTCCTGAAAGTGAGATTCAGACGCTTAATAAGATTCGGAATAAAATTCGAGGATCTTCCAGAGGTGGGTGTCTTTTGTAGCGATTCTCCTCATAGACCAGTTCCAATAGCAATTACCATTGTAAAATTGCTAAAACGAGAGAGTCGCTTTTTACACGTCGATGGTTTAGACTTGTTCAATAAGACCCCAATTTTAGATATTAAACCTTATACGCCGGACAGGATTGAACGTAATGTTGAGTTACCAGAATGGTATAAGGAACTCGAAAGTAAAGTATCCCAAATTTCAGGTTTGAAAAATCCTAGCTTATAAAATAAAAATAAAAATAAAATTATCTTAGTCATACTATCAATAATTATTTAAATCTGTTAACTGAAGTGGTAAGGAAATAATGGAAAAACTTAATGTAGGAATAGTTGGTGCAACAGGTGTAATAGGACAGGAGTTTGTAGAATCTTTATTTAATCATCCTTGGTTTGAAATCTCATCTTTATATGCTTCAAGAAGAACTGCAGGGAAAAAATATGCTGATGCGCTAAAAGACAGAATGTATGTAAATAATTTACCACAAGAAATATTGGAAATGGAAGTTTATAATATTGATGATTTAGCTAGTCACAAATTAGATGTATGTTTTTCTGGTTTACCGTCTGATATAGGAAAAGATGTAGAAAGTAAAATTGCAGAAAATATTGATTTAATTAGTACTTCTGCAGCATTTAGATATACTCCTGAAGTCCCTATTTTAATTCCTGAAGTAAATCCTGAACATGCTGAAATTATAAAATTTCAAAAAGAAAGAAGAGGATGGAAATCTTTAACAGCTATATCAAATTGCACAACAAGAACATTAGTGATTCCATTAAAACCAATTTATGATAACTGGGGTATAGAAAGTTTGCATATGACTTCAATGCAAGCAAAATCAGGGGCTGGAGAAAAAGGAATACGTGAAGATTCTGAGTATAGAAGATTCGCTTCAAAAAATCTGTTACCTTTCATTGAAAATGAAGAACCGAAAGTTGTTAAAGAAACAAAAAAGATACTAGGAAAATATGAGAAGGGAAAAATTATTGATGCTTCTATGAAAATTTATCCCACTTGTACAAGGGTAGATGTCGAAGATGGTCACACAGAATCGGTAAGTATAAAAACTAAAAAAGCTTGCAGTGTAGAAGAAGTTAAAAACGCTTTTAAAAATTTTACAGGTTTACCTCAAAAGTTAGACTTACCTTCTGCACCAGAAAAACCAATTATTGTCTATGATGAACCAACACCTGGAAATTATGAGACTTATAGACCACAACCAAGATTAGATACGGAAGCTGGTGGAGGCATGATAACGTCTGTTGGAAGAATAAGAAACGTAGAAGATGAAATAAGTTTTGTAACATGTTCACACAATACTAAAATAGGCGGGGCAAAAGGTGCAGTGTTAAATGCAGAATATCTTCTTAAGAAAGGTTTTCTTTGAGTTATCTTAGGATCTAATTTTTTCTCCAACTTCATTAAGGGTAAAGATATCTCTTCGTTATAATGGGTATATTAGTACTGACACTTAGAGTTGAGTATACTATCCAAAAAATCAAATTGTATTAATACGTAAAAATGGAATATAGCTTATTTCATAACTCTTTCTAAGAATTTCTCCCATGATTTTAAAGAGTTCTCGAAATCTGTGAGTGGAAATACTTCATATCTTACAATTGAACTTGATGGCGCATTTGCGATGATCTCATTGAGTTCTTCACTAGATTCTACGTCAAGGATCCCAAAACCCTCATCTTTACCATCTAAGGTGTATTCAGCAAGGATCTTGCCCTTTTCTTTAAGGTTTTTTATATATTTAATCTGAGCCGGTATTATGTTTCTTATTACTTTCATTAAATTCGGAGATATCGGGTTTATGCGCCATTTTACCAAGAACTTCAAATTAGGCTTTTTGATCGCTATGTATTTTTATAAATTTTTAGGATTCACGTATCCAAAAAAGGCCCTATTTATTGATAGATATTCAAGAAGGAAAAGAAATTTAGGTATATTATAAGTTGCATTTATTAACCCTACTAATGAATATTTAACTTAACTGACAAATTCGTATAGTTATAATTTCTCTTTAGAATCATAAAAGGTCATCCGCTCTTAAAGGCAAAGATCATATAAAAAGAACAGGATATGGGTTGAATTTTTAATCCATTATGATAATCTAACAATACATCATCCCTCTGTCTCTACCTCAGTTACGAGCTCTCTTTCCCTCTCTTCTTGTAAACCTTCTATCCACGATCTTATGGACGATTTTAGACCAAGCATATTGCGAGAAAAACCGAAAGTAGACAAAACAGTTTCAGCAGCATCTAAGACCATATCTCTATACTTCTCTTTATCATGATTAACGTTTGAACTGGCCAGTTCATAAGCCAATACTCTGCATAAGGGATTATGATGATTAGCGTTCAAAAAGATGAAGTCTATGAAATCACCTTTTTTCACATTCCTACCCCTACTTGCCAATTGAATAGCGGCTGAAACGTGTGGAAACGCACTCTTATACTTCGCTATGGGTCTCCTCAAGACCTTGGAGACAACGAGATCTTCGATTGGTACATCACCTACCATCACCCTATCGATAGCTTCTGTCACTAGTTGTAAAGCTCTCTCATAACCAATCGAACGAACTTCTTCTGCATTCCTACAGTCGAAGAGAGTTTGGATCAACTTGATCTGGAAGTCTTTGATGAACTTTGGAGTATCGTGACGTCTGAGTTCTATCCCTCTCGCGACGATATCTCCATTATGAAGCATGCCGAAGTAGTGCTTCTGTGCTTCCATTTTCATGGAGGGATCAGACTCCAATGGGAGCAAGAGTAGGAATTTGTAGTAGTGGTCCAAGGAAACAGGCAGACCGATGTGATCGTCTATCCTTTTTGCCAGCTCTTCGTAGTCTTCCTTTTTAGCTCCTTTCTTCTTTAAAAAGACACTGTCGGTATCTGCATAGATAAGTTCATAACCTAGGCTCAGAACGAAGTCCTTTGTCTTGATCATGATCTCTCTAGACTTACGATTTATCTCCTCAAAAGTCAAGACGTTTCCAAATCTATTCCAGCAGCAGCCTGAGGTGCCGTACAAGCATACAAGTATCAATTTGAGGGCACTCTGGCGTTGCTCGCAGTATTGCCATTCAGCACTATCCTGAGGAAAAGACTTCCTCAAATTTTTGAAGTAAAGTCTTCTTTTCAATGTACTTTCAGTAATATGAGGCAGGATTGCATCTTTCCTCTTGACAAGACCTTCAGGTGTTACAGTTTCATAGCTTAGTTTATAATTAACAATGATATTCGGATATTCGCTTTCATAATCAAGCTCTGCAACATTCTCATGAACCGTTCCTATACATGGTGATATTATCATGCCCCCTTTATCACGTTCGATGATCTCCTTGACAGGTCTGATGTACTCAAAAAAACCCGTGTTCTTGGGTATTACGAACCCTCTTCTCATCAACTCATAACAGTTCCTGCTATCGATGATTCTATTGCTCCTCCATCTTACGGCGATGCCAGGAGGTAAGTAGCTGAATCTTGACCTCTCAACCAGTCCAGCCATTCCACAACTGAAAAGATTGTAGTCTGATGAAACTCTGCCCCTAATCCAATAAGGCAAAGGCTTCCATAAAGTATCGAGTCTGACATCTTCCCTATCTAATTGTAGATTTAGACCAAGGATTTTTGTTCGTTTAAATATGTATGGGAAAGTAAATTTATCACATTCTGGACATATGAGAAAGTCTGGATCTTTACTTTGAATAAAAGAAGCAAAGTCTTCTAGAAAAAATCGCTCTTTGCCTTTAAAGATCACCCCGTCTTCATGACATCTCACTTCAATCGAACCTATAGGATCCAAGCTAGGATTAGGAGTAAGATTAGGACCCGATGGGTTGATTTTAAAATAAAGTGAAGTAAAAGGTGGGGGTAGAATTTCCTTCTCATCATCTATCTTCTTGATCTCAATCAGGAAGTTATCTTCATCAAATTTGACATCTACCTTGCTTGTAGGCGCTATACCCAACCTTGTATAGATGTACCGTCTCACATGAAGTAGATCTGTATTGAAAAGTTCCTCGACATATCCTGAGTCCTCAAGCCTCCTTTCTAGATACTTGTAAGTAGCTACTCTGTTCAAAGTGATGTGAAGAAGCTTCTTCCTCCTCTGGTCGTTGAGGTTTGTGTACTTGTTTACCCATTCAACTTTTTTTATGCTTTCTTCCTCTTGAAGAGAAGATAATAGTCGCTCTCCGTACTCTAAACTCTTTGGTAGGATGTAGAAGCTAGGATGATATCTATCCTTTAGCCTAATGACTCTACCATCCTCGGTGCGAATCCATATGACTGCTTCGTCTCCTTCTACATAGACGTTTAGTATCCATCCAATTCTACTTTTCAATTTTCAGATTCTTGGCCTCGCCAGCTTTCGGCATGATTCGCACCTCAAGCTCTTCAAGCCTTTCCCTCAATCCTTCGATAGCTCTATCCTTCTCCTTGAGCCTCTGGTTCAATACTTCTGTCAGCTTTCTGTTATGAATATTGGCCGAAAGGCTCAATCTATCCAAGACCGTAGGCATATTCGAATTGCCCATCGCTGACTGTTCGGTATTCCAGGCTTCCTTGAGCAGAAGATCGAAGGCTTTCTTATGCCCAAGGTCTATCAAGCTACTTTGATAATGAGTCTTTAGTTCACTTATGGTTTTTTCATAAAGCTGGCGAAACGAAGGAGTTATTCTACCCATCAGGTCCATCCCTCCTTTAGAGACAAGTAGAACGATAGAATCAGGCGTCTTCTTGTAAGGATGTTTGATGAGAGTAGCTTTGACTGATGGGATAGGTCCATCTTCAAAAGTCTTGACGTGAACAATAACGTTTGCCATATGACGAAAAAACGAACCACCAACAGGTCTTGGAATAAAACCTCTTCCAGAAGGTACAGTATTCGCTGTTACAACAGTTGCTATCCCTCTTTTCGAAGCAACCTTCCAAACGTAGCCTATCACCCGCTTTAAAATTTGCCTTGTCTCTTCAGGCTTCTTTGAATCACTAAAGAACTGTGTTATATTATGAATGACTAATAATCGGATATCGGGATCCTTTTTAATCTGTTCAGCAACCTGCTTTGCGACGATGACCTGCCTCTGCTCATTGTAGGCTGCCACTGTATATATATTGGTAAACACTATCTCGGGCTCGATGCCTACACGTTTTGCCAACTCTCCAAGCTCTGATGGATTAAGGATCGTTTTTCCTGTGTAATAATTCGTATTGTTAAAGTAAATGCATCTGGCTTCAAAGCCGCCTTTTTCCCTTGGCAAAATAGAGTTGACTATGAGCTTATGGATAAGTATATCAAGAATTTCTTGCTCTCCATAAAAAATGTAGAATAAACCTTCTTCAATTCCTCCTACAAGACCATCTAAGTCACCACTACCCGTAGTCAGTCTGAGCTTATTTCTTTCCTCTTCTAAACCATCTGCCGCCGTCTTCATTACTATCTGTGAATCCTTAAACTCCAATTTAGACACACCTTTCAATTTCCTCCTCAATTTCATGCCCTAGAGTTTCAAGCCTGACCATGGCTCTTTCTACTTCCCTCAAGATTTCCCTGAACTTGATAGAGCTGATAGATAATTTTGCATACGTGCCTTCTCTGATTTTAGACAGATCAGCTCACCTGTAGTACTCGTCGAGGAAAGAAGTAGAACTGGTCTCTAAATTGGGTTATCCGACCTTGAGCCCTGACTTCTCTACCGAACAACTTCCTTTGAATATCGTAAAAAAGCAATCTTTGAGTGTCTATCTTATCTTTTTCACCAAGGAATGACAATTCTTGGTTTTCAATCGAAACATCTTGAAGAGCTTTTAAGAGAACTGATCGAACTCTCTCTTTCAAAGAACTTTTCTTGAACTCTACGAACCTTTGGGTATTGGCTGAGATGAATAATTGATTCTTGTCAAAGTACGCTGTTGATGGTGGGTACGTAAACAGATGCTCAGAGTCTATCAACTTCACTTTAAGGAGAGGTATCTCTTCTGGCGACACCTCAATACCGTAGATATCTTTCCAAAAGTCCACAAAATTCCTTTTATCAACTTCAGAGACCCTTTGCTCTCCTGCTTTTTTGAAGATAACATCCTCGATGTGTCCTAAATATCCAAAAGGAGCGAGAATGACATTGCTTCTATATCTCTGGAGAGTATTTACTATAGCTTTCGCTGTGGCTCCTCTGCTCCTTCTCCACTTGACATAGTCCCATGTACTTTCTCTTACAAACGCTTGTGGTGATACCTCAACAACAATTTTCTCATCTTCCAATCCTGTTTTTAATGAAAAACCCAAATAGAGTCTGGCCTTTTCACATCTGTAGAGCGGGATAGGCTCCTCTAACAAGTATAGCCCATGAAGCAAGGGCTTGCCTGTTATCCTTCTAATACTGGTATCTATAGCCTTCCCAATGATCTTCCTAATTATCTTGGAATCATGAGGATCTTTTGGATCGAGTTGCTTTAAGGAGGCGTCTCCTACATCCATTGAAAACCCGCTATTAGACGGGAAATAGGCAAGAGTCAAACCGTCTGTGACTATCAACTTATCTTTACTGCGAAGGCTAGAAGCATTCTCAACTACCGCTTCCATTACTTGAATTTTTTCTGGAAGGCTTAAGTAGTAATTGATAGAATCAAAACCTTCTATGGATCTATTGTTTGGGACATTTGCAAGAAAGAGAATCTCGCAGATGCTTCTTCCCAAGATTCTTGTAGCCAGATGTCTTGGTAATATCATCTTGATAGAACCAGAGCTATCGTAGATTCTTGAGGAAATTCTGAAGTCCCAGCTCCACCCTTCTTTGCAATTGTTTGGGCAGGTATCAAAGACGAGTGTCTTGCACTTGTTACATCGTTTAACCAAGCCTGAACTTTTGTATATAGTTGAAACTATGCCTTTTAGAATAACATTCCAAACAGGACGTTTGAAATGGGCTATCTTGGGACGCCGTATATAATTTCTTAGATCTTCAATCTGCTGAAGCTTGGCCTTCGAATATTCTGTAAGTATCAAAAGAAGGCTTCTATCCTGAAACTCGTGAACATAGGCTGATCTGATATTCAGCACAACGTCCCTCTCCATAGGTATGGATGTTTTGTGACATACAAATGGTACTCTGAAAGTCTTGTCTTCCAATATGCCTGTGAAGACAGTTTTGGTACCTAACTGGTCACGTCTCTCACTTACCCTTGATGAAGATACCTTGGCAATCATATTTGTGTAAGTTGACGGCTTCAGCTCCGAGAGAGTAACATATGGACATCTATCACTTAAATCTGGCTTGGGAAGTTTTTCAGGCTTAGGGTAGACATACTCGCTCTTGATGTTACCCAACCCCCATTTTCATCTTTAATACTTAGACTTCTTGGTATCTGGGTCTGCTATACCCATCTCATTGATAGTGAACCTTACTTCTGAATATGGGTGATACGGGCTATCAACCATTATCGCTTTCCTGTCAGACCCAGCCTTCTTTAGATATAGGCGGTATGTGCAAGCATGCGCAATTACATGTCCTCCAGCAGGCTTTGTGGGATCTCCAAAGAATGTATCAGGTTGGGCTTGAACCTGATTCGTCACAACTACAGCTATATTATAGATTTCTGCCAATCTCAGGAGTCTGTGAATAAGAGCGTTGAGCCTTTGCTGCCTTTCAGCAAGAGTCCCTCTACCCATAAATTCTGCTCTATGAAGGGCGATGATGCTATCAATCAAGACAAGTTTAGCATCATGTTTATCGATATATTTTCCAAGATTCTTGACTACAAGCTCAAGATGGCTACTATTGTAAACTTTGCAGAAGATTATTCTCTTCAGAACATCATCTGGATTTAAGCCCCTTGCCTCTGCTATCTGCTGAAGCCTCTCAGGCCTGAAGGTCGATTCAGTATCGACGAAGATAGATCCTCGATCAAACCCTCCTTGGTCAACAGGTAGTTGGGAAGTTACGCATAAAGTATGGCATATCTGGCTCTTACCCGAGCCATATTCTCCCCAAAGTTCTGTAATGGCTTGAGTCTCGATACCTCCATTTAGAAGATCATCAAAGTTCTTCGATCCTATAGTACACCTCATCAGTTTTTGACGCCTATCCAAAACCTCTGACGCTGGTATGAACTCCTTCTCAAGTAAACCGCTTTCTCGAAGCTTCTTTTGGGCTGTGAAGATCAAAGCACTAGCGCGATCCCTTGTTATACCAACAATTTCAACAAGCTCATTTGGTAGAGCGGTAGCGAGATCTAAAACCGACTCTATACCCGCATTGACGAGCTTCTTCTCGGTCTCAGCTCCTATCTTAGGAAGATCCTGCAGACTCAGATCGAGAACTGATTCGCTCAATCTTA
>JAKLZG010000015.1 GCA_024256165.1 Candidatus Methylarchaceae archaeon HK02M2 | reverse complement strand
TCGAAAGAGAAACCTTCCCAAGACTCGTCGATTATGGAGAAATATCAGCATTTCCATACTATGGCTTCTGGAGGGTTGTAGACAGTATCAAAGACTTGAAAGAAGTCGAGAAGGAGATTATAGAGATTGAGAGTGTATTGATGGATAAGACTTGAAAAGATGAATAATTTTTTTCTTTGAAAGTTTGATCTATTTTGAATTACTATTAAAATAGATTTAGTTATTTTAACATTAATAAAATAAATATACCTAACAATTTGTAGGTATCTTAAAAATAGGATTAGACGAACCTTGATTGCTATTATACTTGGCGGAGGATATGCCACAAGGCTCTGGCCACTTACTAAAGATAAACCAAAGCCTCTCTTATCTGTTGCTGAGAAACCAATAATTGAATATATTGTTGAGAAGTTAGTTGAGCTGGAAGTCATTAAACAAATAATTATATCCATAAATCTGAAGTTTGAGCCTCATTTTAGAGAATGGCAAAGCATGTATCATAATTCAGTGGAGATTTTAGTAGAAAAATCACGATCTGAAGAAGAGAAGCTTGGTGCAGTGAAAGCCCTTGCTCAAATTACATCAAAGGTAGACGATGATTGCTTAATATTGGCTGGAGATAATTTATTCACATCTGATCTTGATGGTATGATACAAACCTTTGACAAGAAGAAGGCCCCAATCATCGCTCTTTATAATGTGAAGAGTTTAGATTTGGCAAAGCGATACTCAACTATAAATTTGGATGCTGATAATAGAATAATAGACTTTATTGAGAAACCTAAAATACCCAAGACAACCCTCATAGGAACTTGCATCTACATTGTCCCAAAAAGAACGCTACCAAGATTAAAAGAGTATTTAGAAAAGGGCTTGGGTAGAGATGAACCGGGACTTTTCATTGAGTGGCTCCATAGGCAGGAGCCTGTTTATGGCTATATCCTTGAAGGTTACTGGTGTGATATTGGAAATTTAGAATCATACAAAAAAGCTGATAAGTTTTTCTCTAATCTATTAACTTAAAAATAATTCTGGCTTAATGAGCTATAAATAGCTGGCAAGATAGTCTCTATTTAAGTCAGAATTAATTTTGCGAAAACAGATCCTCGACTCCCTTTCTAATCTATTATTAAACGCCTTCTTTTTCCACTTTAGCAATTTCCAGATAGACCTTATCTCCTACCTTTAGTCCCGATTCTTCATATTCTATCATATCCAATTTTATTGTAGTTACGAATTTACCCATCATCTGCCTCGATAAACCTGTGAGGTTTCGCTGTAAATTCTTCATTAGATCTTCTATAGATGTAAACGTCATTGCTTGCATACCAACTCTTGATTGAGAAGAATCTCTTAACTCCCTAGGGTCGGATAATGAGACGAGTACATAAGGTCCTCCACTCGGATCAGCAACAATTTCAACGACGACATACTCTTTTTTCAAATGAAAATCTCTATCTCCCTGTGTTTATCATTTATCAACTTTTCTAATAAATGTCATTGTTGTAATTTGAACTAATACAAATACTGGCTTTTTTTCCATCTTTTATATTTTCTTTTTATTCTATCTTTGTCTAATTCTGGAAGATCTAGTAATTTAATCCGTTTATAAATATAGTCTATACCTTTTCCCATTTTACGAGCTATCTCAATATAGGTAATTCCGCAATGCTTTTTCCATCTTTTAAAGATTTCAGCTTCTTCGATTGGGTTAAGAATATACATTAGCTCGATTAAACTTTGCTTAAAGACCTCATTATCATCTATATCCTCGATAATACAAGATACCTCTTTTATTCCAGCTATCAAAGAACCCTCATACCTTTTCTTACCCCATATTTGTTCGTATTTTCCTTTTTTGGTTTTGGATAGTCTTACCTTTAAAGGAAGGTCAACATCACCCTTGTTTTCTATCTTTTTTACAATTTCAGATATATCACCTAAATCGAATTTTTCAGGAATTAACGGACAAGGAATTATGTCTATTAGTGAGATTTTCTTTACTTCACTCAAATATTTTACCTTCTTGGTTTGAGGGATAGTTACTTATTTAGTAGTTCATTCCTTTTATACTGTTATAATTATATCACAAAGCTGTCTAATCATTGAAATTACCTTTTTATCAATTCCTTCATTTATAGTAAAAATGATAGCATCTATACCTAAAACTCTAAGCTTTCCAAAAACAAAATGTAAATACTTCAATAGTGAGTCAGGACTGTTATAAAGCAATAGGGTCGCTATAGAGTCGAAGAGAATCCAACCTCGTTTATCTTTATTTTTACCTTTAAGCCAAGCCAAAGCTTTTTCTATAGCCATCTGCATTGCTGAGAGCTCTGAAGGAGAAGAAATATAGATAATATTATTTAGTTCCGAGTCACCAACATTTTTAGAGATCAGATCTATTATCCATATACGCCCTTTCTCAATATCATTTTTAAGATCGTATTCATACTCTTTTACTTTCTCGATCAGATTTTTGGAAGGTCTATTAGAGGACACATATATGCCATAACTGCTACTTTTCTTCTTATAATTTAAAAACTCAGCAATCAACTTATTTTGGTTCTCTTTAGCTGGAAACTCCACAATCATAATAGATCCTGAAGAGATATTTGCAAGCTTGTCCTTAATTCCCACTCTGATTACTACCTCTTCTATTAAGTGAGATATAAGTATCTTTTATACTATGGGGGATAAAATGTTGTGTAGAATGAATTGTTGTACTATTAGTTACTCATTTTTTAAAGGGTTGTTAAGTAAATTTTATGAAACAAAAATGTTATTGAGACATTTTACTATCTTATAATAATTAAATATCATTTATGAAAGTATTGAGCATTGAACTTTTTACTAATATGCGGTCGCCGGGATTTGAACCCGGGTTGTCAGCTGGCCTCCTTCATAAAGTTGGAGGGCTTCCACACCTTAAAGGTATGATGTCCTAAACCAGACTGGACGACGACCGCACATCACACATATTGGGAATGTATTAATATATTTACATTAGATTTTAAGAGCAAATGATAAGTAAAATTAGTCGCCCTTTAAATGCATGTGTACGGCCTTTGAGCTAAGTATTGAGGCGAATTATAATAAAGCTTATAGGATCATATTTTTTAAGTAATTTAGGTGCCTACGATGATAGCTGACTGCCAAATTTTCTATTGATTCTGAAAAAGAAACTCTCTTTAATAAGACCTTTGAATCCTAAAGTTGAGGAAAGGCTTTGATCGATCAATCATTAAAATATTTTCAAGAATTTTTATCTCCTCTTTATAAACCGAAGTATATTGAAGATAAAGTAAGAACATACTGGCAGAAAGAAAATATAAAGAAGATAGTGGCTGAGCAATTGAAAGATAAACCTCATGTAGGCTATGTTGAAGGTCCACCAACCCTAAATGGTGAGCCACATATAGGTCATATTAGAGGAAGGATAATTAAGGATTTATGGTACAGGCAATTGGTTTTAAAAGGATTTAATGTTGTCTTCAGGGCTGGTTGGGATACTCAAGGCTTACCAGTCGAGCTTCAAGCTGAAAAAGAATTGGGATTAATGGGGAATAAGGCTGAAAATATAAAAGCTGTTGGCGAGGAAGCGATAATTAGAGCATGTAAAGATCTAATCAACAAGTATTACAAATTATGGCGGGAATCTGATGAACTCTTAGGTATGTCTATGGATTATGATAAAGCATATTGGACATTTAAAGATGATTATATAGAGAGAGAATGGAAATATCTCGAAAAAGCATGGAAGAAAGGTCTATTAGGAGAAGGCTACCGTGTAGTAGCTTACTGCCCGAGTTGTCAGACATCTCTAAGTCATAGTGAAGTAGTTCAAGGCTATAGATTAGTTGTTGATCCATCTCTACACTTTAAGATGAAGCTTAGTGAGGAAGATGCTTACCTTATACTTTGGACGACTATGCCTTTCACTATAGTAACAGATCAAATGGTGGCTGTCAAACCAGATGCCAACTATACATATGTAAAGGTAGGTAACGAAATTTGGATAGTAGGTGAGAAAAGGCTAGTTTCTCTTATGGATGAATTGGGTATATCTGACTATGAAGTTTTAAAAGTCATAAAGGGCTACAAGTTAGAAGGGAAAAAGTATCTCCATCCATTGATGGATTTAATACCTAAGCAACTGATATTGGATAAAGAAAGTTATGTTCATACAATAATTGCTGAAGATTTTGTAGATGTAGATACAGGCTCAGGTCTAGTACACCTCTCTCCTGCAAATGGAGAGGAAGATTTTCATGCTTCCATTAAAAGAAATATGCCAGTCTTCAATCCTATTGATGATAGAGCTTATTTTACACATGAAGCTGGAGTATTCGATGGAATGTACCTACGTGATGCCGATGAAAAGGTTATCGATCTGCTCAAAGAAAGAGAGATGATCTTAAAAGTCAATAAAATAAGCCATGAATATCCGACATGTTGGCGCTCACAGCATAAATTGGTCTGGATTGCTAGAAGAGAATACTTTTATTGGGTGGACAAGCTCGAAGATCTTGCAATTCGTGCTGCCGAAGGTATCAAATATTATTACAATCCTCCGAAAAACCGCTTTATTGACATAATAAATGAGAAAGTTCCTTGGTGTATATCTAGGGAGAGAATATGGGGTGCACCATTACCAATTTGGGTATGTGAAGGATGTAAAAAAAAGATACCAGCTTTCAGCAGAGAGGAGATAGTTAATAAGGCATTAGAACTCCCCTATGGTCGGAATTTTGAACTGCATCGCCCATGGTTGGATAAAATTTTATTAGAATGTCCAGATTGTGGTAGTAAAGCTTATCGTGAACCCTTCGTCCTTGATACGTGGCATAATAGTGGGGCATCTCCTTATGCCTCCTTCACTGATAAAGAGTATAAAGACTTAGTGCCAGTCGAGTTCTTGACAGAAGGTATAGACCAGACTAGAGGATGGGCTTATACATTACTTATAGAACATATCATTCTAACTGAGAGGGCAGAAGCACCTTACAAAGCTTTCCTATTCACGGGTCATGTTTTAGATGAGAAAGGAAGAAAAATGAGTAAGAGTTTAGGTAATGTTATAGACGCACTAGATATATTGAAATCAAGCTCAGTTGACGTCCTTAGATTCTACTTGATCTGGAGAAATAGCCCATTAGATACACTTAATTTCAGCATAAGTGAGATGGACTCAAGACCATATCAAGTTCTTAGTACTCTATATTATATGCACATCTATTTCCAACAAAACAGTTCGTATGACGGTTATAATCAAGCAGATAATACATTAGATTGGGCTCTCAAGAATAAATTATTGAAACCTCACGAACTTTGGCTTCTTTCAAATCTTCAAAATCTAATCGCTAATGTATCTAACGGTTATAAAAATTGTAGATATAATGAATCTGCAAAAGAAATAGAAAATTTTGTAATAGAAATCTTGAGCCAAAGATATATACCTATGACAAGAAGTGAAATATGGGATGATAGTAAAGAAACTTTAAACAGGAGACTTGCAATATATGCTACCCTTGAAAAAGTTCTAATAACTTTGGATGTTTTATTTCACCCTATCTCTCCTTACTTGACTGAGTTTTTATATCAAACTCTTTATGCTAAGAGTATGAGACAGAAGCCAACAATACTGCTTGAAAGTTGGCCTAGATCGAATCTAGATTTTGTAGATAAAGAACTTGAGTTAGAGTTCGAATTGCTTGCAAACCTCATATCTTTATCCAATACTGCAAGGATGAAAGGACGATTAAAGAGGAGGTGGCCTTTAAGAAAAGCTGTTTTTGTAATACCAAAAGAAAAAATTTCTAAGGTCGAAAAGCATAAGGAAATCCTTAGAGATCAGATCAATGTTAAAGAGATGCTTTTAACTTCAAGTTTAAATAAGGCAAAGATTATTTTAAATATTCAACCAAAATACGCCGCTCTAGGACCGAAGCTGAAAAATAGAATGTCCATTTTATCAAGTCTTCTTAAAGCTAGCGATCCTCTCGAGATTTACAATCAATTAAATGATAAGGGTTTCATAATGAAGAGAATAGATAACGAAGATTTCAAGTTAATGAAAGATGAGTTAAGCATATCTTATACTTCAGATGAAAAATATATAGTCCTTGAGAAGGATGGTCTCATTATTTCATTGGATGTTGAAAGAGATAGTGACTTAATTATTAAGGGGGTGATAAGAGACCTAGCCCGGAGGATGCAAAACCTCAGAAAAGAAAGAGGTTACAATCCAACAGATATTATCGAAGGTGCTTACGTGGTATGTTTAGATCCTGAACTAAAAAAGCAGATAATATCAAGATCTTCTGATCTAACATTTTTAGTAAGGGTTAAAAACGTTCATATATCGGAAAAACCTTATGAGGGTGTGAATTGGGTCGATGTAGAGATAGACGGTAGAAGAATAAAGATATCGGTGGAATAATTTTAAGATAATGGAAGTATACTATGTTTTTATTAAGGCTAAATTTAGAATTTGATCTATGCTTCCAACTTCGATTAGCTTTATTGAATAATTTTCCCAAGCATATTCTACAAAATCAATAGTTTCAGGTTCATAAAAGACCCTTACGAATTTGAATATCCAAAAATCGATAATTTCTTCTCTCTTGATCCAATTTGTTTGTACTGTCTGACCTTGAGGAACCAAGAACGTTTTGACACCAATTTCCGAGCTTGCTTCTATTTTTTCCATTATGCTTCCGACCTTACCAATTGAACCATCTATCTCAATAGTCCCTGTCATCATAATGCTTTGATTTACTATTGAACCAGTGATTGCAGAATAGACTAAAGTCGTCATACTGGCACCTGCACTTGGTCCATCGACAACTGTAGCATCTATTGTAGTAACGGTAAAAATTACGTTAGCATCGGAAAAGTCTACACTTAATAATTCTGAGGTAACTTGAACTGCAGTTCTGGCAGATTCTTGAAAACTAACTCCTGTTAAAGGTTCTGTGTTAACCAATATTTGACCATCTCCTTCAAGAATTTTTACGCTAATCTCAATAATTACTCCTTCGCCATCATCAGTTACTGCTGGAGCTTTAATTATTTTAATAGGTGATGGGACTACTTTTTGAGTTGGACAAGTTTCAATCAGTTTTTCATGCTCAAATAATATATACTCCGACAAGAATAAGTTTGTAGCTAAAGAAATTACTAAAAGAGCCGATATGAAGACTAACTTCTTCTCCAAACCTGTCCACCGATTATAATTATGACTTACTCTTAAATTTTTGAGGTTTTTACAAATGTTTATATGCGAACTTTTATCGATCTTCTGAATGAAAGAAATTTGAGACAAGTTAAATTATTCTTGATACTTTTGATTTTACTTGCTTCCTTTATCCCACTTGCGCCAAAGGTTTCAACTAAAAGTTCAATGATTGAAGGAGTACCTTACGTTTGGCAAAGGCTTGATGGATTATGCGGTTCCGCCTCATTAACAAGTATCCTCAAATATTATGGGGTGGATGTCGACTTAGATCGTGTTTTAGATTTATCTGGTGCTGGATGGGGTATGATGTATATTCGGTCAGACCCTAATTGGTTTTTCAGTCTTTCCGCATTCGATTATCAAAGTCAAATCGAGGATTATAAGGCCCTTGTCGATGCTTTAGGTTTCGAATTAACCTATTATTCTCAGTTCGAAGTGACACCATATCCGGGAGTGAAGAACCAAACTCTGAGTAGCTGGGATGATGCATGGAACCTACTTACTTCCAAGATAGATTCAAGTGATCCTGTATTACTTAGCGTTGATCCAGCAGTTCTTCCACCCGAACAGTACGATATTTATCGATTTTTTAGTATAACAGGTGCTTCTCATGGAGTTGTTGCTATAGGGTACAACGAAACTAATGTTAAGATAATCGATCCTGGTATAGGGATATGGGATGAGCACCCTCATCCTAGTAATGGAGAAGGAGTATATTGGGTTCCTTTAGCAACCTTTAAAGAGGCTTGGGAAAATAGATATTTTATAGCATTTACTCTTTCCCGAATCAGTGAGGGAAAAGATTTGATATCTGCGACCATAGAAAGAGCTCGTGATAAACTCTCTCCAGCATTGAATTTAACTGGCATATATCCCTCTATTTATAATCCTAGTTTTGGTTGGTCTCTTGGTTATGAGTTTTATAGGGATTTCGCTTATGATATGCAACCTGAAAACTTCAAGATTATGATGACTTCTTGGCTAAATTATCTTGGTGATGATATTACTTCACTAATTACAGTTGTTAAATCCCTTCCATCAGGAGTAGTGTATGTTGTTTCTTTGTCAAAGCAATTACTTAACTATAGCGCAACAGATCTTGCTAAAATCTTGAATTCTTTACCCAATTATAAAGGAGATACTGTAGCTGAACTAAACTCTGCAATTTCCTCTCTTGATCCCCTAACAGATGATTATCTTCTAAATAATCCTTACCCTCTCGTTGTTGAGAGATCTAAAAACACTATTATCGATCAGACCTTTAATAGCTTCGCCAAAGCATTAGAAGATGGAGCCAATATTAGTTCAGCTGTAGACTCAATTGAGCATAATCTTTTTGCTTTAAGTTCAAATTTGAGTACTGTGTCCTCCCATTTAAAGAGTGCCATCGAAATGTTCCCATATCAACTTACAGTTTCCTCAGCTTATGATTCTCCAAAAGGCTCAGGGTGGTATGACCCTGGAACAAACGTGACTTTTTCAATTGAAACTCCAGTAGGATTTATCGTCAAACAGATATTCACAAACTGGAGTGGAGACTCAAATGCAACAACTCCCAAAGCTACGATAGTTATGGATGATCATCATACAGTGGTCGCTGAATGGAGAAATGATTATTCTCAACTCATAAGTTATACTCGGATCTATATATTAGCGGCTATTTTAATCTCAGTGATCATTTTTTATATATTGTTATTATACCATTACAATTATCTAAAGTAATTCTATATTTGGCAAGAATCCCCCTATGTCTAAAACTCACTTTATAGATTCGTTAAATAGTCGTTAAGTTATTAGTTAAAAAAATCGTTAAATAATGTGTTAAAAAACCAAATTTAACACATTTGAATCTACTTAAAGGTAAAGCATATATTATAAGTCTATTTGGAAGCCTGTTTACCTAATTAAATGACAAGCTGCGGGGATACCAGTATATCGGTAAACATTTGTTATAGTTTGACAAAGTTGAGTATTAGGTCAAACACTTTTCATAATAGCTAGTAAGTAATTGCGAGATATTATTATGTAATGAAATAATAGTAAGGTGAAAGTTGACGGTGAATTTCTCTAAAAAATGGGTCAAAGATGAATTAGAGAGTCGCCGTGAAAAATTGAAGGAGGCAATAAAACCAGCAGAACCGTTGAAAATTAGAGTTAAGGAAGCTGAACGCAAGATTAAGATTCAAATAAAGAAACTTGATATGATGTTGGTAAAACTTAGAGCAAGAGATTCATTTATATTCGAAAAGATGGTTACGGCAGTCAAGAAACATGATCTAAAGATGCGTAATGCTCTCTTAAACGAGATTACAGAAGTAAGGAGAACTGCTAAGTTAGTGAGCCAAACAAAGATGCTCCTCGAGCAGATAACACTTCGATTGAATACAATCCAAAATACTGGCGATTTAGTAGTAATTTTAGCACCAGTTGTAAGTGGCATTGGTAAAGTCCGTTCAGGGTTGGCTAGAGTAATACCAGAAACAGAATATGAGATAAGAGAAATCAGTAGTGTGCTGAGTGATGTAGTCATGAATGCAGGTCGACTAGAAGGGATTACTCTAAATTTTGAGGTTGCAAATGAGGATGCTGAAAAGATCTTAGCAGAAGCATCGGCTGTGGCGGAACATAATATGAGAGATGATTTCCCTAAGTTACCTAAATTAGAAAAAAGATCTATGTCTAATGTTGCTGAAGATTTTTAATAGATGTTAATCTGATAGAACCCTTATATTTATAAGTTATATATACTAAGGTCGGAAAGGCTTTGAAGCTAAAAACCATTTTATCCTTATTCTTGGGTTTCATCCTTCTGATTTTTATGATCTTGCAGATTGATATTGAGCAACTTTATGAAGCTATTATAGGGTCATCCCCTATTTGGCTTGCTTATTACCTTTTATTAATGGTGCCATTCTTCCTACTCAGAGCATGGCGCTGGCGAATACTTCTAACTCCTGTTAAGAAGTATGTTAAGTTGTCTAGTACTTTCTGGATAACCATGGTTGGATTTATGGTAAATGTTCTCATCCCACTACGTCTAGGTGGAGAATTTGTAAGAGCTTTTGCAATGGATGGTAAAGAGAAGACAGGTTTCTTTGGAACCTTGTCATCAGTTGTTGTTGAAAGAGTGTTAGATCTTTTTGGCATAACATTATTGGGTGTGATAGGGATATTCTTGATCCCTGAAGAAATAAACATGCCTTATTGGTTTGTAGATTCTCTTAAAATTGTAGGTATATTTGTGGTGATAGCCATAGTGGGTTTGATGCTTGGGACTAGATACGATATTTTTTTACTTGATCTTATTAAAAAAATTATCTATGCAATTCCAAAGTTGCCACATAAATGGCAAGATAAAATCATTAGTTTTTCAAAATCAATAATTAATGGGGCAAAAGGTTTGAGCCAAAACTCTTCAACACTACTCTTCACTTTAATTTCAACTCTTGTAATATGGAGTATGGCTTCTTTATCAACTTTCTTGATATTCAAAGCTTTTAATTACGAAGTTCCTATAACTATCATTCTTCTTGGAAGTATGCTAGTTCAGTTATCATTCATCTTTCCTGCCCCACCAGGATACTTGGGCACTTATGAGGCTTTTTGGATGGCTATTTTCATCGGACTAGGCTTATCAAATATTAATTTAATATTTACAACCGCAATCGTCAGCCACATATTGAGCAATATGTTCATAATAACAACGGGATCGATAGGAGTAGCATCGATGGGTCTTTCTTTTGAGAAAGTGATGAAGATGAAGTCTACACAATCTTAAAGTTACACTTTTTTTATATAATAAGAAACTCAAATAGGAGACGCATCATACCCGATCCTGGTCAAATATGCCGCAAACTCAGAAGAAAAACCATGAACCGTATAAATTTTTGTTGGTTTACATTTTTCGATGAATTTGACCAGTTCATCAAAATCACAATGATCACTTAGAGGGAAAGCGTAATCGTACGACATTGAGTATTTGTATCTGGGCGTTATACTCCAGCCACTGAATGCTATATTGACTGCATTATAATTTTTCTTTAACCATCTCATAATCCAACGATTGTACATAGGAGAAATCAAAATCCATGGTTTCTTTCTTAATAGATCCCTTTCGAGTGCTTTTTGGTAAGAGATGAAATCACGAAGATTTACCCCCATTCTGATACAAGCATGATTCATCTTTTGCACAGATTCATGTACATAGATGGGATCCCAGCTTGAAAAAAGGTAAGATAAAATCTGCGCTTTACCTAAAGGGTAGCCCATCAATACAACTGGTATCCCTTGTGAGAAAAGATGAGATATTAGCTTATTGACTTCATCAACTATTCTATCTAAAGGAGGGAAATGGAAGTAGTCTTTACCATAAGTGCATTCAATTATCAATGTTTCACATTGAACACTATGACATTTACTTAGAAAGGCTCGAGGTCTCGTAATAAAATCTCCAGTATAAAAGATATCTCCATCGATTAATAATCCACGTGAACCTAGAATGTGTCCAGAATCTATAAGTTGAAAACCATCTAATTCTCGTTTCGTTTCTCTAAGGTCAAACCCTCTCTCTCTTGCGAGAAAAGCAGTCTCATTTGATGCTAAAACTTGAGTTCCTCTCTTCGGAGAATGCATATGGTCGATATGTGCGTGGGATACGAACACTACATCTGCATCAGATGCCTTATGGGGATCTAAAGCTATCTTCATATTGTTATAATCAATGAGTATGCCGTTTTTACTCTTTATAGAAATTTTATTACCCAAAATCCCCCAACTCAGTGTAAGGGGGTATATTTTTAAACTATCTTTGATAAAGAGTTATTGGTTTTTAGATATGCCTATCAAAATAGGGCTAATCGGTAAAACAAACACTGGTAAGACAACGTTCTTTAATTCAGCTACACTTCGATCCGCTGAAGTATCAACTTATCCCTTTACTACTAAATCACCTAATTTAGGGACAGGCAATGCTGTTACTTTATGTGTACATAAGGAGTTTAAAGTTGATGATAACCCAAAGAACTCTATCTGCATCGAAGGTTGGCGATTTATACCTATCGAGTTGATTGACCTTCCAGGATTGATAAAAGGTGCTTGGACAGGGAAGGGTTTGGGTAACCAGTTCTTATCTATAGCAGCTCAATCAGATGCTCTTTTACATATAGTTGATACTTCTGGTGGTATAGATGCTGGGGGTAGAATTACTGAGCCAGGAACAGGTGATCCTCTTGCAGATATTGGAGACATAGAAGAAGAGCTTGTGATGTGGTATCTTAAATTGATTGAAAGGAACAAGAGTAGAATCTATAAGTTGATGAAATCTGGAATCGATTTGCCTACAGCAATGGTCGAAGTGCTAAGGGGAATAGGTGTGAAAGAGAGTCATGTAAAAACAACTTTATTGGAGACTAAACTCGAGGCTAAAGATTTTGAAAAATGGTCTGAGGAAGCTACTAAAAATTTTGCATGGGTGTTAAGGGACATCTCCAAACCAACGTTGATACTTGCAAATAAAATGGATCTCCCAACTTCAGCCGAGAATTTTAAACGTATCCAAGATGAATATTCAGATATGATCATAGTGCCTGCCAGTGCTGAAGCTGAATTGACATTGAGAAGAGCTGAGCAAAAAGGTTTCATCAAATATGTTCCTGGTGAGGAGAGGTTCGAGATTCTTAATCGCTCAGCTCTTACTGATAGGCAGAAGTGGGCTCTAAGATTTATTCGAAAGGCTGTATTAGGAGAGTATATGAGAACTGGTGTGCAATTCGCAATAAATGTTGCAGTATTCAAATTACTTAAGATGAATAGCGTATATCCCGTTTATGATGCTAAAAAGTTATCAGACAAACATGGTAATATACTCCCTGATGTCTTCTTACTACCCTCCGGATCAACCGTATCTGAACTCGCTAAAGAAGTTCATTCAGACCTTGCAAGAGGTCTACTCTATGCTTTAGATGCTAGAAGTGGTTTGAGATTACCCTCAGATTATGTGATTAAGGATAGAGATGTTCTCTCGATAGTCTCTACTTCTAAGAAGAAATAATGATCTTGATGTGACCACATAATCAACTTATCATTTATCTGAATAGACGGAACTATGTTTCAATATTGACCTGATTATTATGATATGTAATTAATATGATAATATTGATTTTATTCATCTTGGCTCTCTTTAACTCGAGTAACGAAGATTTCATCCAAACTTCTTACGATAGTCCCATGTTCAGTCATGACTTTAGTCAGTTCTTCATGAGCTACATTCGTGCCCTTTATCGTCAATTTTATGGTCTCAGTCTTTACGTCGACTTCAGTGACAGTTATATCCACTTCTTCAACTCCCTCAACTTCACATAGAGCCGTAGATAGATCTAAAATTGTAGTCTCACGAGGTTTTAGCGAATCTATAACCATTCTTTTTATATGAACTGTCATACCTTGCTATCGTACCCTAATGGAGTTGTATATATAAATTAATGGTTTTACTGGATATGTTAAAAAGTGAATAAACTAGAATTGAATGGTTTGGTATTTTTAGAGATTTGAAAACGAATGAGCTTAATCTGAATATTATGTTTCAGATTGATTAAATATCATTTCAAGTAAGTATTGACCTTTAAAGATAAAGGCAAATATGATGTTTTACAAAATTGATTTATATAACATTTGAAATATATTATTGTATAAAATTGGAAGTCTTGATACAAGTCCCAAATGAGGAGGTATGGTAAGTATTCAAAATCAGACCCTCTCAAAATTAAAAAAATACCTTACAATCGCAGGAGCAAACGAAATTGCACGGAGATATTTTTTATTAAATGGGTTTGATGGAACATTAACTACATTGGGAGTAATAATCGGAGCTTACATTGCAGGAGGGATCGATTCAAAAATAATTCTGAGTGCAGGATTCGGAGCAAGCATTGCCATGGGAATTTCGGGTGCGTGGGGCGCTTTCCTTGCAGAGAGGGCTGAGCGAGTCAGGGGTATGAGGGAACTTGAGCAGGCTATGTTCACAGAATTAAAGAACTCGATAATAGATAGAGCATCGAAGGTGGCTATCCTATGGGTAGCTGTCGTCGATGCCTTATCACCTATTCTAACAGCCTTTATTACCTTATTACCATTCGTTTTCTCTTTCTATGGAATGATACCAATAGGTAGTGCATTCATAGCAGCGATAGCACTTAATATGGCGACCTTATTTGCATTAGGTTTATTCCTTAGCAGGATATCAAAGTCAAATATGCTCTTACAAGGGGCTTTGATGGTTATGACTGGCGTTATCACCTTGTTTTTCCTATTAATTCTTGGACTGGCCTTTTAAAGCATTTACCTATCTTCTATAACACTATTCAATATGTGTTATAATTATACTATCGAATACAGGACAAAGAGCAGTACGAAGGTTAAAGATATCGTATTTATCAGCTTTACAAGTACATGTAACGAAGGCCCTGCACAATCCTTCAATGGATCTCCAAAAGTATCTCCTACTACTGCTGCTTTGTGGGCTTCCGATCCTTTACCACCAAAGGCACCTGCTTCTACAAGTTTCTTTGCATTGTCCCATGAAGCCCCCCCAGTATTCATTAAAAATGCGAGTAGCGTACCACTTACAGTCGCACTTATGAGAAATGCCCCGACAGCTACAGGTCCCAAAATGAAGCCAACTATCAAAGGTACTACAACAGGCATAATGCCAGGGATTATCATCTCTCTTTGAGCCCATAATGTACTGATGTCTACACATTTAGAGTAATCTGGTTTAGCTTTTCCCTCCATCAGACCTGGTATCTCTCTGAACTGCCTTCTTACTTCTTCAACGACCTTGAACGCAGCCTTACCTACAGCCTTAATGGCGTATGCACTGAAGATAAACGGGAGAAGGCCACCAATGAATAAAGCTCCAATTATCTCGGGCTGAACAATATCGACGATTACCTCGGTTGAGGGTATACCTATAACACGTGCATAGTCCGTCAGATAAGCTTGAAAGAGTAAGAGAGCAGCCAAACCTGCTGAACCTAAAGCATAGCCTTTTGTAAGAGCTTTTGTAGTATTGCCAGCAGCATCGAAAGCATCCATCCTATCTCTCGTCTCTTTCTCTGCACCAGACATCTCTGCTAAGCCTGCAGCGTTATCGACAATAGGCCCAAATCCATCCATGCCAAGAATCATACCAGCTACTGAAAGCATCCCCATAGTGGCCACGGCTGTGCCATATACTCCACCTTCATGCCAAGATATGCCTCCAACTTCAAGACTGAAAAGCCCGCCAAGATAGTATCCTATGAGGATAGTTATGACTATAGCTATTACAGGTAAGGCAGTACTCTCCAATGAGACTGAGAAACCGCTGATGATATTGACTGCAGGTCCTGTTGTAGAAGAACTGGCGATCTCTTTAACTGGTCTGTATTTTTTCGAGGTATAGTAATCTGTTATTAAGAAGATGAGGATGCTCATCAAGACCCCTGTAAGGGCTGCTAAGTATAGATTGATACTAAGTATCGTATTTGATACAAGAAAGTAGAGCCCTAAGACAACAATAAGGGTAGTGGCTATCATTCCATTTCTCATAGGTATCATGGGGTCCTTGAAATTGCGAGCTCTGATGAAGGGTACACCTAGGATCGTACCAAAGATACCTACCGCCCTAACTAATAGGGGAAATACAACAAAGAAGAAGTTGCCAGTAACAACAAATAGAGATAAGCCTACAAGCATGGCACCTATGTTTTCAGCAGTCATAGACTCAAATAGGTCAGCACCCCTACCTGCGATATCTCCTACATTGTCACCGACATTATCGGCTATGACTGCAGGATTTCTAGGGTCGTCTTCGGGAATCCCAGCCTCAATCTTGCCGACGATATCAGCTCCTACATCGGCAGCCTTTGTATAAATTCCTCCTCCAAGTTGGGCGAATAAAGCCGATAGGCTAGCTCCGAACCCCAGACTCACTATCAACTCTGGACTGCCGTAAAGATAGAAGAGACCGGTCACTGCTAGAAGACTTAGTCCTACATTGAATAGACCCATGACAAGGCCGCCATAGTAAGCTAATTTCAGTGGAATATCAAGACCGTATCTCACTGAATAAGCCACTTTCGCATTTGCTCGAGTAGCTACATCCATTCCTACATACCCTGCAAGTAAAGAGAACCCAGCTCCAATAAGAAAAGCGAAAGATATGAATGGAATTCCTTGATGATTTGGAAAGTCAAAGGCAAAAAATAGAAGGATAGTGATTATGATCGATATAACCGATATCGTCTTGTACTGTCTCTTAAGGTAGGCCTTTGATCCATCTCTTATTGCCTTCTGTAATTCCTCCATCTTTGGATTTTCGACTTTAAAACGATTTACATACCATGCTAAGTATATGGCAAATAGAAGGGCAACGATACCTGCTATAGGTGCCAATAATTCTAATGGATTATACAACATTTACACTATTATCCTCCAATACGGCTATCTCCATCATGACTCCATTCTTAAATTTAACTGAATTATCATGTACCGGTCTTAAGATATGAATTAAATCTGACTTGAATCTAGAGATCAACCTTCTCGATAAGACCAGCCACGATCAAAGGAAGCAATGCTGTTGCCTCTCCGTGTATCGTAACTTGTCTAGCTCTCGTATTTACCTTGCCCCATGAAATTGCTTCCTTAGTCTGAGCACCACTTAGGCTACCATCGTATTCGACAGCAGTGGTAATGTAAACTGCATAATCGAGTCCTCCTCTGAATTGATTCCACCATAGTACATGATGTTTTGATATGCCTCCACCTATTATCAAGGCTCCAGTTGACTTTGCATCGAATATAATTTCAGAAAGAAGTTCTTCATCTTTTAGAATATCTATCTTGAAGTCTCTATGAACCTGTGAAAAAAGCCAAATCTGACTTCCAACTGCACCATCAGACAATCCTGGTATGACAACAGGTATACCGTTTTTCCATGCCCAATAAAGGATGGAACGTTTATCGTTCACATATTCTCCGAGTCTCTTGCTGAGTTCTACTGATGACAACTCCCTTATTCCTTCCTTATACAATCCATTGAAGAATGGTTGAAGCTTTTCCTCTAACATCGGTCCATAAACTTCACGAGGAACGATAATATTACCGAGTCTATGATAACCTTCTTCATGTAACATTTTATCATCTAGATCAAAACTTCCTTCGTAGTAATCACCCCATGTGCGTGCAAGATCATGATCCAATGTTCCACAAGTTGTTATTATAAGATCGAATAAGTTCAACTTTACAAGGTCTCTCAGGATGCCTCTTAATCCTGTAGCTACAGGGGCTGCGGGAAAACTTAAAAAATTTTTACATGATTCATCCTTAATCATATCAACAAGTATCTCAACACCCTCTGCTAGGTTCTTACCTACAAACCCTCCTGCTTTTCTCATCTCATCTATAATCTTACTTGGTGAAAAAGGCTTATTGAGTTCAATATCTTGGACAGCTCTCAGATCTGATAGTTTCATCTTTACCATGCTCCAATTTATATTGCTGTCTTATTTCAGATATTTCTGTCTTATGTAGTCTTATTTCAGATATCATTATTTTATTATTACTCTGATCTAATTGACAATATAAGATAGGTTCATTAACCTAGAAAATTATCAATAACTTTCTTTGGAACTCCTTTTTTCTGTATTAATACCTTGGCTTCGGATTCTGTTAATCCCCTTTCTTTCAACTTTTTAATAAGATCGATGACTGTCTCTTTTATTTCCCAAGGATATATTATCCATGCTTCCGTCTCTTTTAAAAAATATTCAGGCTTGACTATAGACCATGGTTTGTAATGGAGAGTGCAGACTCTCATCTCCTTCACTCCTTTCTTTTTTATATAATCCTTAACTAACTGAAGACTATGGCCCATATCTGCTACGTCGTCGACTATCAAAACTTTCTTCCCGTCAAGATCAGATAGTATCTGCTGAGTGATCTCTGGCCTTTTCTTTGTCTCTTTAACACCACTGTAATATTCTACACCTACTATCTCACTTTCTACATTTAGCCTATCTGATAGAACCGCTGCTGGTATGAGCCCCCCTCTTGATATACCTATAAGAATGTCTGGCTCAAATTTACTCTCTTTTATCTTCTTGGCGAGTTCCAAAAGCATTTCATCAATTTCTTTCAGACTTGGCATAATGAACTCTGTTTTATCGTTCTCCACACGATTGATTTATTATCAAGTGGTGATAAACTTTATGGGTTAGATATATTGGAACTTGATGTCAACATCATTTTACATGGAAACTTGGTCAATGTATATACAGGTATGATATCGGAGTCTTACGTAGGAATTAAAGACAAGATCATTACATATGTAGGTAGCGATCCAATAAGATCAAAAGAGAGGATAGAACTAGGATCTAAGTATATCCTGCCAGGTTTCATCAATGCCCACATGCATATAGAAAGCTCCTTGATGATTCCCAGCCAGTTTGCAAGAATCGTTGTACCTAGAGGCACTACTTGTGTTATAGCAGACGCTCATGAAATAGCAAATGTCAAGGGCATAGATGGCATGAAATTCATGTTAAGCGATTCTAGAAGAGCTCCTTTGAAGGCCTATTTTATGATACCTTCCTGTGTCCCAGCAACACACCTTGAAACTTCGGGTGCTGAAATTGGCATAGATGAAATCAAGAAACTTAGTAGATTTAAGCGGATAATCGGACTGGGTGAATTCATGGACTTCCCAGGTATAATCAACAAGAAAGAAAAAGATCTTGAAAAGATCAATACTTGTAAAGATATGGTCATCGATGGCCATGCTCCTATGCTCAGAGGTAGAGATCTTTGCACGTATATCTCTGCTGGAATATTCTCAGATCATGAATGTACGACGAAGGAAGAAGCTTTGGAAAAATTATCCCTTGGAATGTGGATCATGATAAGGGAAGGTACCGCAGAAAGAAATCTTACTGAGCTTGTAAAGATTGTATCTAAAGAGAATTCAAGGCATTTTATGTTAGTTACCGATGATAAAGATGCCGGAGATTTATTGGTGGAGGGGGATGTCGACCATAATTTAAGAAAAGCTGTTCGCGAGGGGGTAAATCCGATCGACGCAATTAGAATGGTGACCTTAAACCCTGCTGAATATTACTGTCTCAGGCATTTGGGAGGTGTTTCTCCAGGGAAGAGTGCAGATATCGTAGTAGTGAACGATCTTAAAGATTTCAGTGCAGAACTCGTCATGATAGATGGCAAGATAGTTGCGAGGGAGGGCAGATACTTGATAAAAGACAAAGAAGTCTCTATCAAAAAATCCATTAGGGAGACTATGAACCTAAAGGAAATCCATCCTGATGACTTGGCTATAACTTATGGTAAAAAGAAAAATGTTACTGTTAGAGTTATAGGTGCTATCGAAGATCAGATATATACTAAAGGATTAGAGCACGATTTGAAGGTAGAGCGGAAACATCTCTATTCAGACCCTGATAGTGATGTGATAAAAATCTGTGTGGCAGAGAGGCATAAAGACAGTGGAAGAATTGGAAAGGGTTTTGTAAAAGGTTTTGGTCTTAAAGAAGGTGCCATTGCCTCAAGTGTATCTCATGATTCTCATAACATAATCGTAGTAGGAACAGATGATCAGGATATGTGTGTAGCAGTAAATAAGTTGAAGCAGATGGGAGGGGGGTTCATTGCTGTAAATGATGAAAAAATTCTTGAGAAGCTACCCCTGCCTGTTGCTGGTCTTATGTCTACATGGAATGCTGAAGACATCGTAGTAAACTTAAATAATCTTCATGAAGAAGTGGCAAAACTAGGTTGTAGCTTAAACTCACCTTTTATGACCCTTTCATTCTTAGCACTGCCTGTGATCCCAGAGTTAAAGATAACAGACTTTGGACTGGTTGATGTAAATAAATTCGATTTTGTTCCATTGATTATAAATAAGTAAGGTAATTATACAAATATCATTTTCTTATAAATTCATTGTAGAGAATCAGAAATGATATAGAGAATCAGATAAAATATTTATATGAATTATTATTTTTTGTAATAAAGTGGATTTACTATACTTTTTTCTGTATATTTACTATTCAACGTGAATTAAAATGTCTAGAATAATTAAAAAAAGATCAAAGAAAGTTGGTAGACCGCCAGGAACTCTTATCCATATTGGAGAAAAGAAGGTTGAAAAAGCAAGAATTTCGATCATCGGCTATGATGTAGCCCAAATTCAAGAAAAAGAAGTAAAAACAGTTGAGGAATGTTTCCCCTTTAAAGATACGCCAACTGTAACATGGATAAATGTAGATGGTATTCACCAAGTGGAGATTATAGAAAAAATCGGAAAGCATTTTGACCTTCATCTACTTGTTTTAGAAGACATTATGAATACAGGACAAAGACCAAAAATAGAGGATTTTGAGAATTACCTCTTTATTGTATTAAAAATGCTTAATTATGATGAAAAAAAGAATGAGATCAGATCAGAGCAAATCAGTTTGATTCTTAGCTCAAATTTAGTCTTTTCATTCCAAGAGAGCGAGGGAGATGTATTCGACCCTATCAGAAATAGAATTAGAAATGGGAAAGGACGTATTAGAAAGATGGGTGCCGATTATCTTACTTACGCTCTTATAGATAATATTGTTGATAATTACTTCATTATCTTGGAGAAACTTGGTGAAAGGATAGAAGACATAGAAGATGAGTTGGTGACAAATCCCAGCCAAGAAACCGTGCAAGCTATTCATACATTAAAAAGAGAGATGATATTTTTACGCAAGTCTGTCTGGCCCTTAAGGGAGGTAATCAGTCGTCTAGAAAGAGGAGAATCGCCACTTATCAGGGAGACCACAGGGATTTACCTTAGAGACGTTTACGATCATACAATTCAGGTTATCGATACAGTAGAGACATTCAGAGATATGCTTTCAGGTATGCTTGATATGTATCTCTCAAGTATAAGTAATAGAATGAACGAAGTTATGAAGGTATTGACGATCATTGCTACGATATTTATTCCTTTGACTTTGATAGCGGGAATTTATGGTATGAATTTCAAATTTATGCCAGAACTAGAATTAAATTGGGGTTACCCAACAGTCTTGCTTGTAATGTTTGGTATTGGATTTTTAATGCTGATTTATTTCAGAAGGAAGAAATGGCTATAATTTTTATGAATTTTATAAAAGCACAAACTAAGCTTTTATAAAGAGAAATAACTTCTCGATCGAATCCGATAGTCAAGTTTCACGTTTAGCTGGAAATATTAAAACTGAACATTTAGCTTTATGGCTTACCACATCACTTACACTTCCGAGCAAGAATCGCTTAGCAGTTCCTAGCCCTCTGCTCCCTAAAACAATCAAGTCATAATTCCACTTTTCAGCAAACTCGATGATGCTATCTGATATGACTCCGAACTCAACTTTCTTATCAAATTCCAGGCCTCTTCTTTCAATGGCACCTGAAGCCCTTGAAAAAATACGTTCACTTAACTCCTGAGCTACTTTTGGTGATGAAGTATGCAATCGGGGTTCTTGAACATAAAGTAAAGTGATTTTTGAACCAATCCCTTCAGAAAATTTAACAACATAATTTAGTGCTTTAATCGAGTACTCAGAGCCATCGATGCATATAAGTAGATTGGATAGATCGCAATCTCTTTTAGTGAAAAGTATTGGACACGTAGTGTGTCTGATGACTTTCTTGGTTACGCTTCCCAAAGCATAAGGTTCCTTCTCGTTTTTCCCACGGGCTCCCATGACGATTAGATCGTAATGATCTTTCTTTGAGAACTCTAAGATACTATCAGCAGGATCGATATCTCTAAGTATTTTTATGTCTGCTATTATCTCTTCTTCACTCAACAAAGCCTGTGCATCGTTTACAATCTTATTCGATTCTTTTTCGGTAAATTTTATGATCTCCATTATTACATTACGAGGAATATCGTATGCCAGCCCTTGAGCTGCGTATAAGATTCTATAATATTCCTCCATGGCACGTATGACATGTAAAATAGTTACAGTTGCTCCAGTCTTTTTAGCAATCGTTCTCGTTGTCTGTAAAGCCAGAAGACTTGATTCAGATCCATCTACTGGGACAAGAACTTTTCTTAAAAGATCTTTTTCTTCCATAGGACTTCATCTTTTCGAACATTCTAGTGGGATTGCTTGTTAATTGATTGCTAGTTAATTAATTTTTACCGTATGTTGACGCATAAATTTGCTTTCTAGATGGGAATTGTATTAAAGGATAATGTTCCATCCTCTCAATTATCCACTAAACGATATTGTCAATTATGAATAATTAAAATCATATTCTCCTTATATTCGCTCTCACTTTTTAACTGTTCTAAAACTTCCTTGTTAACTGTAATTGCTAAAACTTTTCGAGGTACAGCCAACGATCTCTCAACCAGTCTTAAAGCAGCATGGAAGACGTTTAAATCGTTTATCTCGAATGTAACGAGTAAGACACCTTTTTTCTTCTCAATACAACCTCGCGGAATGGCAAGTAACTCAAGGTTGTAAGTTAAACGAGAGGTGTATGTTTCTGCTATTACATCTTTGGTAGAAGGATTCTTTGAAGCTATACATAAATTCGAATCAAGATATTCAGCTATTATTGTAGCTATAGTTGCAGAGTACTCATCTGGAAAAGATACGATTACATCAAAATCAATAGCTTCATTTTTCAGCATGTTTGTAGCCATGAAGCCTATTAGTTCTAGGAACCCTATTTTCTTAACAGCTTTCCATATTTTGAATCCCCTTTCGGTTTCACCCATCAATTGTTTTAATAATTTCTCTATCAACTTTTTACTTCTAATATTTTGTATGATCTTTTCTATAGTGTTCTTTTCCGGAACTGCTTGTAAGGCTATATAGCGCCAAAGCCTCTGGTATGGTATGCCTAACAACTCTTCAAGCTCTTTAAAAGTATAGAAGTGTTTCATCATAGAGATAAGTCTTATAACAGAAAGCCTAGTGCTCCCTTTATTTAACCAATCCATTTTCAATATCAGACAACCCTTGACATGTTTGTATAACAGAAAAAGATAGCTCTTAAGTTTAATCTTATATGAAGTTAAATTTCTACTCTTTGAATATGATCCTAGGAATGGATATTTTTTTTTAATATTTTGAAATATTAAAAAGTTCTATTAACTGATACTTTTTTTATTGCACAAGGGGAAATAGAATGAATTACCTAGATTACGAAGAAGACTACGAAGAGGAAGAAGAGGAAGAAGAGGAAGAAGATTACGAAGAAGACTAAGACTGAGAATTAGTGAGTAGCCATAACTGAGGTGAATCATTATGGCAAAGAAGAAAAATTAGTCAAATTCAAAGTAAAATAATCAGATAACTCACTTTTTTCTCAATATATAATCACTATCATATTTCAGCAGATTTTTTAAAACATCGTATAAATATGTCTAGGAGAGTTATCTATTATTATGGCTGGGGAATTAGAATTTTTAGTTTTGTCAATCACGTCTATTGTATCGATTATGAATCCAGCCAGTACTTTAGCAGTTTATACTGTTTTGACAAAAGATATGAAAGCAGAAGAAAGGCATAAAATCATAGTCAGATCGGTAACGATCTCTTTTTTCGTACTATCTTTTTTCGCTTTGACTGGACAACTTCTTTTTACTATATTTAATATAACAATCGCCTCTTTCAAAATAGCAGGTGGCATATTGATGATCGTCCTTGCACTTGGGATGCTATCTTCGAAGAAACGCGAATACTCACCTGACGAACTTGAAGACTTTGCCATAGTCCCACTTACTTTTCCCCTTACAGCAGGTGCAGGTACGATTACAACTGTGATACTTCTCACTTCTGAAGCAAACAACCTTTTACTTGGATCTTTTATCTTCATAGGAATTATTGTTGGGGTGCTATTATCATATCTAGGAATGAAGTACTCTTACCGAATAATAAAACTCGTATCTAGGGAAGGATTACGTGTTATTGCTAGACTATTATCCATAATAATTTTAGCAATCGCTGTACAGTTTATAATAAATGGAATAATGGATGTTATCCTACCCTTTCTGTAAATGAAAAAATATTTAAACCAATAAATGTGCTTCATAATTAAATATGTATACTATATCTTCTGGTCTAAAGGCTCTTATCGTAACCCTCGTTGCTTCCTTAATGCTCATATTGCTGGGAATAGTATATTTCGCATTAATGCTCTTCATCATAAAGATGAGCACAGACTTGATAGGTTATACAATAGATGGAAATTGGGCTACTCTAACTGCTGGATTGATAACTTTGGGAGCACTTATAGGCTCAGCATTAGAAAGAAAAGGATAATCTAAAACAAATAAAATTCTCTTGTTTCCAGACTAGTTATTATTCTGGTTCTTAGTAAACAGTTTTATGATGAAGTTTATTAAAGTCTGGCTTATGACATGGTGTAGAAAAAATGGATGCATCGAGAATTTTGTCAAGTTTTAACTTATCTATTGGTCTTGATATTATTATTACAGTAGCAATTCTTCTGGGCTCTTTTGTTATAGCTATTTCTTCAGTAGCTATAATAAACAGATATGTGAAAAGAATGGCTGAAAAAACAGATACAAGAATCGATGACTATGCGATTATGATAACAAAAGGTCCTTTAACGATATTCATAATACTCTTTGGAATAATATCAGCTTTAGGATATTGGGAAGCTAGGTATCCTGAAACTCTACCTGTCTGGATTTCTTTGAATATGGATGTATTGATTTCTGTAATGAGTGTCTTGATCGCTATATCGGTAATAAGCTTAATCGTAAATAATTATATTAGCAGTCGTATTCAGAAAATTATACTTGAAAATCCTGAGAGAGGAACTTCGTTTAGACTGATCCGCCGAATTATCATGTATATGATCTATTTATTCGGTTCTGTTACCATTTTATCATTGATATTCCCAGGTTTGGTCGGCGCACTTTGGGGACTGCTCGTGGGTGCTGGTTTCCTTGCCATCGTGATAGGTCTCGGCGCTCAGAAAGTAATTGGAAACTTCTTATCAGGGATCAATATCAATATCACACAACCTGTTCGTTTAGGGGATGCGATAATGATTAAAGGGGAGTATGGATTTGTAGAAGAGATTACTTTACGCCATACTGTTATCAGGATTTGGGACAACCGTAGGATGATTATACCGAACTCTGTTTTAGATAATGAGGTTATAATAAATTACACACTTAAAGACCCTAAAAAGCTTTACAGCATTACAATGGGCGTTCCCTATGACACTGATCTAGAAAAAGTAGCAGATATAATGATCGAAGAGGCGAAGAATCACTCTGATGTCCTGCCCGAATTTGAGCCATCATTTTCAGTATTAAATTTTGATGAGGGAGCCATATCGTTGAGGTTGTTGTTTAAAGGAAAAGACCAAGGAACAGCTTTCGGAACAGCTTGTGATTTACGCAGATCGATCAAAAAACGCTTCGATAAAGAAGGGATAAGAATCTGCTGCCCTGCTCGTTACATAACGGGAGTAGAAAAGAATCTGTAGTAAATATATAACAGAATATTTTACTGATTAATTAAAGTTAGATTGTAGATTGTGAATCTA
>JAKLZG010000014.1 GCA_024256165.1 Candidatus Methylarchaceae archaeon HK02M2 | reverse complement strand
CATTATAAAAATTTAAAATAATCTTTTGTCTTTGTTCAGCAATTCTTTTTGAAACATCAAGGAATAATAAGCCTTTAATTTTCATTATTTTTTCTTCTAAATGCTTTATTACATCATTAAGATTACCATGCTTTTGAATTGTATATCCTATTGTTCGATACAATCCAATGGCTCCAATTGCATCCAACTTATCAGCGTCAGATAACACTTTTGCTTCAAGAGTTCTGGGAGCAATATCATTTGAAAAAGAATGAGCTCTTATAGAATGTAGGATATTTTCAATATCTTGTCTAGTAAGTTTAAAATCACCAGAATTCAAGAATTTTTCAGCTAAACGTGCTGAAATTTCAGCATGATTTCTTTTAGAATTGTTTTCTAATTGCTCAAATCTTCCAATATCGTGCAATAGTGCCGCTATTTTTAGATTTTCAATATTGAGATCTAATTCTCTTGCAATTTGTAAACATAAGTTATATACTCTTTCAATATGGGGGTAACCATGAATATCACTGGATTTATAGGATTTTTTAGCAAACTCACGAACAATTTTTAACATTTCAAGAATGAATAAATAAAAAATTAAAGTTAAGGTTAAATAAAAATTAGTTTATACTTCTTCTCCTCGTCTTTTAGCTTCAATATCTTTTAATTCTTTTCTCTGTACTTTGCCCACAAGCGTTTCTGGAAGTTCTTTCCTAAATTCTATGAACTTTGGTACTTTATATGGAGCCATATTTTGTTGACAGAAAGCCTTAATTTCGTTTTTCATCTCTTCAGTCTCTTGATATCCATCCTTTAGCACAATATATGCTTTTACTTTCTCGCTACCAGGGAGATCTGGATTAGGAACACCTATAATGGCAACATTCTCTATTGCTTCATGTTCAAATAAAACATCTTCAAGCTCTCGTGGATATACCTTAAATCCACTTACATCTATCATATCCTTCTTTCTATCAACAATATAAAAATAACCATCCTCATCCATTTTACCTATGTCTCCTGTCAGAACCCATCCATCCTTTAACTGATTAGCCGTCTCTTCTGGCTTATTCCAGTAACCTTTAAATACTTGAGGTCCCTTCATCATAATTTCTCCAGCTTCTCCAAGAGGGACAATTTTTGTGTAATCTTCAATATCAACTATCTTAACCTCTGTATCCGGTATTGGCATTCCAACAGAACCTATTTTTCTTTCGCCAACTATCGGATTACTATGAGTTACTGGTGAAGTTTCTGTCATTCCATATCCTTCTAATACTTTACCACCAGTTCTTTCTTCAAATTCTTTAAGAACTTCTGGAGGCATTGGTGCTGCTCCAGTATTGCAAATTCTGATAGATCTAAGATATTTAGCATAGTCTTCTAAGTCATCTCTTTCTAATAGACGCATATACATTGTTGGGACTCCTGGAAACACTGAAGGCTGTGTAAACTTTATTATTTCAAAAAGAGACTTCTGATCTCGTGCATCAGGGTTTAAAGCTACTGTTGAAGCAAGATAAATATGTATATTCATGCATACTGTTTGGCCATAGATATGAAATAGAGGTAAATTAGTTAAAATAGTTTCTTTTCCTCTTTGTAACGCCCCGCCTATCCAAGAAAGTGTAGCCAGAGCATTAGAAACAAGATTATAATGAGTTAGCATAGCGCCTTTTGGAACTCCAGTTGTACCTCCTGTATATTGCAGACAAGCTATATCTTCCTTTGCATTAGTTTCAAATTTAGGAAGATCTGGTTTTGTGTTCTCGATAATATTGAGGAATTGATGAGTTCCTGATATCTCAGGAGGATTTCTCGGAGCCATTGGGGCATAATCAAAAACGTTAGTAATTATTACATGCCTTAAGCGAGTCCTATCTCTAATTTTATTAATCTTTTCTACTTGATTATCCCATGCAATAATGATCTCTGCTCCAGAATCGTTAAGTTGGTACATTAACTCGTGTTCAGTATAGAGAACACTAACACAAGTCACTATTCCACCAGCTTTTAATATCCCATAATAACTCATTATGAATTGTGGAAAATTTGGAATCATAATGGCTACAACATCACCTCTTTTGACGCCCATTTTAACAAGTGCAGTAGCTAGTCTATCGGCTGTATCCTTCAATTTTTTGTATGTTATTTTATTTTTTAAAAACCAAATTGCGGTGTGGCTACTAAAATCACTTGCAGCATCATCTAAAAACTTATAAA
>JAKLZG010000013.1 GCA_024256165.1 Candidatus Methylarchaceae archaeon HK02M2 | reverse complement strand
TTACAGCTCCACCAGTACCAAGTGGTTCCTCTTCGATGATATAATTTATCGGAACTCCTTGGTATTCATGCTCAAAATGATTCTCTAATATCTCTCCTTTATGTCCGCAGGAGAATATGATCTGATCAAGTTTTATATTTTTTATCAACCATTTCAATTGAATCTCAGCTATAGGTTTACCGTTGATCGATACCATAGCCTTTGGTTTGTCGTTTGTAAGAGGTCTCAGTCTAAGTCCTTGGCCACCTGCTAGAATTATAGCTTTCAAATTCTTCAATCTCCTGGAATTTCGTAGAGACTCAATTGGATTGATAGTATAAGTTTCTATCGGTATGATGGAGTAATAATTATATCTATACAAGCCAAAATGTTACTAATTTATTTGTGAATAAATAATGTTTAAAAGAGAAAAAGGATATGTCTTAATCCAGATCAATCTGCCTTTTGAATTATTTCAACTCTTTTAGCATCTTTCCTAACCCAATTAACAGATATTAATCCCATAATCTCCAATTGCATCAATGCTTTGTTTAAATCTCTAGTATTTATGTCAGGGTCTTCCTTTTTCAGTTCATTGATCAAGTCCACATCCAAAATGTTCTTCTGTTGTTTTAATTTCTCATAGAGAATATTTTTTAGAGGATATTTCAACTTAATAACCTTGCAGAAGATAGTCTACTAAAACTTTTGTTCGTTTATAAGTCTTTAAAAATAAATAGATTTATCTATTTTTAACGAATAACTTCTTAACTGTTTATGGAGAGACTTATACCATGATTCTATTTCAGACGTAATGGAAGGTCTTACCTTTTTAATGGCTTCTTCAAAGTCAACTTTTACAACTTCCGAGTTCTTTGTATTTCTTTGTATTGATGATATTGCAGCTTCTCTGCAAAGAGCTTCTATATCCGCACCGCTAAAGCTTTTAGTCATACTTGCTATCTCCTCTAAATTAACATCTGCAGCCAAAGGCATCTTTGAAGTCAATAAACCTAAAATTGCCAATCTTGCCTTTTCATCAGGGGGAGGCACATAAATAAGGAGATCTAATCTACCAGGTCTTAATAAGGACATATCAATAAGGTCAGGTCTATTCGTTGCACCTATTACAAATACCTCACCAGAGGTCCGTGAACTATCCATGTCTGTCAGCAGTTGGCTTAAAACACGCTCTCCTGAGCTATAATCTCCATCAAAGGAAGATCGTGGTTTAGCGAGAGAGTCAATCTCATCAAAGAATATCAAGCAAGGTGCTGATGACTTTGCTTTTCTAAAGATATTTCTAACTGCCTTCTCAGATTCACCTACCCATTTACTTAATATCTCCGGACCTCGAATATTGATGAAGTTAGCACCACTTTCTGAAGCAATTGCGTTGGCTAATAAAGTCTTACCACAACCAGGAGGTCCATAAAGTAGCAACCCGCTCGGAGGTGTTACACCTAGCTTCTGGAACTCCATAGGATTCTTAATGGTTCTTATTACATTTTGTGAAAGTACGGATTTAACTTCATTCAAACCCCCAACTTGATCCCATTTTATCGATGGTATTTCGATGTAAAACTCTCTAAGAGCAGTTGGTACGATCTCTCTAATAGCCATCTGAAAGTCTTGAGGTATAATAATCATCTTCTTTAATACTTGGGGAGGTATTTTTTCGCCTTCGAGATCGATCTCAGGCAAGTATCTACTTAAAGCTTTCAATGCTGCTTCTCTACATAAAGCTCTCAAGTCTGCTCCAGAGTAACCAAAAGCCTCATAGGCGATCTTCTTTAGGTCTACATTTTTAGTTAATGGCATACCTCTTGTGTGGATTTGTAATATTTCAAGTCTAGAATTAGCATTAGGCACACCAATTTCAAGTTCACGATCGAACCTTCCCGGTCTTCTAAGGGCGGGGTCAATACTATCGGGCCTATTAGTTGCGCCAATTATTACGACTTTACCTCTATCAGATAAGCCATCCATTAATGCTAAAAGCTGGGCTACAACCCTCTTCTCCACATCTCCAAAAACTTCTTCACGTATAGGAGCAATAGCATCTAGCTCATCTATTAGTATCATACTAGGCGCATTATTCTTTGCTTCTTTAAAAATATCCCTGAGACGAGCTTCTGTCTCTCCATAATATTTGTTCATTATTTCAGGACCACTTATAGAAAAAAAAGTAGCTTCGGATTCATTAGCAAGAGCTTTTGCTAATAAAGTCTTACCACAACCAGGAGGTCCATAAAGTAGTATCCCGTTTGGTGGGTCTATACCAAGACGTTGAAAAACTTCTGGATGACGTAATGGTAACTCTACAATCTCCCTTAGCTTATTTATCTCTTCTTTAAGACCACCTATCTCTTCATATGTAACTCTTGGTGAAATCTTTTCTTCAATAATAGGTTCGGGGAGTATCTTTAAATGTGTACTATTCATTATTTTAGCAATTGACTTTGGTCTGACTTTGGCTACATTAAATATTATTGGGCTACCAAGTATAACAACTGAAATTTGATCCCCCTCCGTTATAGGTTTACCTTTTAACCTATTCCTTACAAACTCTGAGAACTCCTTGTCAATACTAAGTTTTATATTTACAGGAATAAAAATTACGCTTCTAGCCGTCTTTACATTTGTAATCTTAACATCAACATAATCGTTTAAGGCTACGCCGGCATTTTTTCTTGTCTGTCCATCAATTCTAATAGCACCTCGCAATTTATCCTCTTTGTCTGCCGGCCAAGCTGCAACAATTGTAGACCTTTTTCCCATCAGTTTAAGAAAATCGCCAGCACCTGCACTCAATACCTCCATAGTATCTATATCGAGTCTAGCTCTTCCCTTCCCTACATCTCTTTGCCTCGCTTCTGCAACTTTTAATTGGATGGATTTAGTTTTTCTTCTGACCATTGATCGTCAAAGATAATTTTGAAAAGGTGGATAAAAATATTTTATGAATCTTAGCTTCGAAGCTGTAATAGAACCTAATCCTAAAGAGGAAGACTCTAAAACTAAATTCATATCATTTTTTATTTTTTAAGGTTCGTTGAGAACTTGCTAATCCCAATAACTTCTATCTGACTGACTAAGTCCGATAACTTTAGAGCCTTTTCAAGGCGATCCATCTCACCATCTTTCTCCTCTATAAGAAAATCCATTATTGATGCTGTAAGCCCAAAAGCTATTGGATCCTCGATAACTCTTTTCACTTCCATGTTCGATGGTAAGCTCTTTTGAACAGATTCTAAGACTTCATTTGGTTTGGTTTCGGCATCTATAGGTAATACCTTTAATCTAACAAGTACTTTACCCAAATCTATCTAAAATTCGCTATATAATTCTACTAATATAATTATCGATTATTTTTGTATCTTTTGTTAAGAACGTTAATTAATTTTTTAATTTAATCTTTTAAAGTATGCTTATTTGTTTAATTTCAATAGTTGGAGATATTGCTATGAAAACTATTGGTTTCATCGTAAATCCTATTGCCGGAATGGGTGGAGCAGTAGGTCTTAAAGGCACTGATGGAAAATTCATCTTGAAAAAGGCGTATCTTCTAGGAGCTAAGCCTATTTCCCCAAAGAGAGCAAAGTCATTTCTTACGGGATTGGAACCTGAGAAAGAGAGGGTCAGAATCATTACAGGAGCTGGAATAATGGGAGAAGATGAAGCTCGTAATCATGGTTTCGCTTTGACTACTTTAGGCAAAGAAAAGAAGGAGACCACTGCTGAAGATACTAAGGAACTTGCTAAAAGAATCAAGGATTCTGGTGTAGATCTTCTTATCTTTTGTGGAGGGGATGGAACTGCCCGTGATATTCTAGATTCCGTTAGTTTAGAACTTCCAGTTTTAGGGGTACCAACAGGAGTAAAAATGCACAGTTCAGTTTTTGCTGTAGGTCCTTTAGCCTCAGCTAAGATAACAATAGAGTTCTTGCATCAAAATTTACCTCTTAGAGAGGCAGAAGTTATGGATGTAGATGAGGAGGCCTATAGGAAGGGTCGGTTGTCTGCAAAGCTTTATGGTTATTTATTAACTCCGTATGAGCCAAACTTAATTCAGGGAGCGAAAATAGCGAGTCCGATGACAAAAGTTGAAATGTATAACCAAGCGGCAATAGCTTTGTATATAATCGAAGAAATGAAAGCCAATTTGATTTATCTAATTGGTCCTGGAACTACAACTCGTACTATCGGAGACCTTTTAGATGAGAAAAAAACCCTTTTAGGGGCCGACATTTTTTGTAACAAAAAAATCATAGCTAAAGACGTGAATGAAGAAGAAATATTAAAGAGAATAAAAGGAAAGGATGTGAAAATTATTTTAACACCAATAGGAGGGCAAGGTTTCATCTTTGGAAGAGGAAATCAGCAATTCAGTCCTGCTGTGATTCGACAAGTAGGTTTGAATAATATAATAATAGTTGCAACAGAGTACAAGATAGGAAAGTTAAAGAGTTTAAGGGTCGACACTGGTAGCCCTGATCTTGACGATGAAATTCGTGGATACGCTGAAGTGATAACCGACTATAAAAAGAAACAAATGGTAAAAATCGAATAATGTACCAATGATCCCTTCTTTATTTAAGGGATAATAAATCAAAATTTAGAATAATGATATAAAATTATGGACCTATAAAGCTACAGTTAACGCACTTAAAGTCTCTTGAAAATTTTCTGCACTTTTCACATCTCCATATAACTACTTGACCACAATTGAAGCAGTAAAACTTCGCTGCCTTCTCACCAGGCGTTATAGGTCTATTGCACGAGGTGCATGTTGGTAGAGATACTCTTTCTGACATTTCATCAACACTAAAATTAAATTAAATATATGTTTTCCTATGAGAATAGCAATGATTCTACTTTTCTTATCTCCTCGATCCCTCTTACTTCACATGGTAGCTGATAGAGTATAGCTAAACCAGGATCTTCGCTATATCTCTCTTTGAGTGAATTGATATAATTTTTCTGCATATTGGCTCTTTGTTTGAGAAAATCGCAAGTACAGTTGTCATCAGTAATAACATAATTAATAATAATTTGACTTACCAACATACCAAAAGCTTTAAGCTCATTAAAAACTCTCTCGGTCTGGCGAACTCCTAAAGCCTCTGGAATGGTTACGATTATTGCATGAGTCTTCTTATTCTTGATCATATCAAGAACCCTTTGGGCTAAGTTTTCCCATGATGCAATTATATCCAAAGGGTCTCTTTTTGCTCTACCCTTTATGAGAGTATCTACTGCTTTGCGAACTCTGATATATAATTTTGCAGCTTCGCCTAGATGAGTATAAAATTTATCCTGTAATTTAACGAGAGAGAGAGTGCCGCCTGCAGGAGCAGTATCCCATACTATCCGATCGTAATCTCTACTCTCATAAAAGTCGAGTATATAACTCAGTGCAAATTCCTCATCTATGCCAGGTGCACCTGCGATATAGTCTATTATCTCTTCACCTACTGGCAAGAAAGATGATAAGACTTCGTACACTTCACCTCCAAATTTTTCTTTCCATCTTTCTATGACAAGCTCATAATCTAATTCTACTGCTTCAAGGCCTTTATAAGGAGCATGGGTGATGGTACCGCTAATATCGATGTCTAATATATCGGATAATGAAGGGGTCGGATCAGTTGAAATAAGTAATGTTTTAAGTCCTTTTTTTGCAAAGTGTAAAGCAGTAGCAGTTGCACATGTAGTCTTACCAACTCCGCCTTTACCACAAAAAGCTACGATCTTTGGATCTTCGGTATCAAGGTAATTTAGTCCTTTCAAATCTATCACTTACCATTTATATGGACCACCTCAATAGTTCATCTTTAGCACATAATAACTTTTGATTTATCTCTCCAATTTGGCTTTTTAAGTTATGTAATTCTTCAGAACGTACTTTGTGATTATCAATTTTCATTATTCTATCTATCTTTTCCAATGTATTACAAGCGGATTGTATTTGCATATTGATTATTTCATAAGAATTGGAATCAATAAGATTGAATTGAGATTTAATTCGATTTAAAAAATTAGCAACATCGTATGTGACTTCCACTAATTCATCTCTAGTCATCCATGTAGTCTGATAACTTAAGAAGTATTTCCAACTAGGGTAAGTTACGGCTTCCCTATAGTCTTCCAATTCCTTAAAGAATAATTGATATCCATGATTTTTTGGATCTTCAAATGCTATACTTCCTGGATCTAAAAATGGAGCGAGAGGTGCGATAAAGGGATGAAGGTTTTTATCTTTCCCGTACTTTTCAAGTATATCCCGACAATATTCTGCTGTATCCAAAACGGATTCTGTTGTTTGATAAGGAAGACCTATCATAAAGAAAATATCGAATCTTCGACATCCTATTTTGAATGCATGTGATATAGTCTTCTCAAGTTCATTATTACCATAAGATCTACCAAAGGATTGTCGAATAATCTCATTATGAGATTCAGGTGAAATTTCTAAGTTGAAGTTAGGAACACTTTTAGCGATTTTTTCCAAATAATCTTTGCTAGCTGGCATAAAAAGCTCAATTACTAATGGATTATCTACCTTTTCCTTTTTCATAACATCAAAGACCGATTCAGCATATTTTTTTCCTATTATCCGAAGATCGCCTAAAATAAAAGTCGGTCCATCTAAATATCGTTGTATGCTTTGAATTTCTTCGACAAGTTTTTCAGGTCTACTATATGCAAGCGACAACCTATTATAATACTTTTGATAAGCGTACTGAGATCCTCCACAAGTAATGCAATTAAATATGCAGCCTTTGCAAGCTAGAACAGATGTTATTGGATAATTATTCCATTCTTTACATGGTAGATGACCTGATACATCCCTATACCTTAAAGCAGACTTTACTATAGATCCACAATCTATTAAAAAGTCATCAAGACACTCAGGAACGAAAGAGAGTGAATTGATATGTATTTTGTTATTAGAATCTCTCCATGTGATGTTCTGTACATTTTCAGGACACTTTTTGGATTTATTTTCTATATGTTGCATTAATTGAAGTAAAGGTTTTTCAGCAGAGTCGCCACGAATTATATAATCTACATATGGATAATTTTGAATAATTTGATTATGGAAATATGTCGATGATAACCCACCTAAAATAACTGGACTGTTTGGATGATGTTTTTTAATTATACGTGCAAGTTCTAGACTTCCCTGGGCATGGACTAGCCAATGGAAATCTATACCGAATGCTTCAGATTTTAGGTGTTTTATTTGATTTTCAGGATCAAACTTGGGATCTTCTAACATCTTCAAAGCAATATTGATGATACGAACTTTGTATCCATATAGCTCTAAATATCGTAAAATGCTAATAAAACCAATAGGATACATGTCAAAAATAGGTGTGGGAGGTACAACGTCGCTTATTGGTCCATACATTATCGATCTTTTCCTAAAGTCATATACACTTGGTGCATGAAGAAGCACTAAATCTGTTTTGCGAGTCATTTTCGATACCCTAATTAGAAGATTCCTACATGCTGACTGTTCTTGCTTCTTTTTATAAATATATCTCGCTTATTCCATTAACATTAAGATCGTCCAAGGTCTCTAAATACACATTACCTGTATTTCCGACCCAGAACAAACATAAAAGACCCTGACTCTTCGTATCAAATTCTTTTCTACAAAATCTACCAGGTTTCCGATCTCCCAAGGCAGTTTATCCGGAGCGTGCTTCTTATAAAATTCTTCCTACTCTTCTTTCCTTAATCTATTATCATTGTCTTATCTATTAGTGCTTACTTAGAAGTGGAGTAATACCCATGTTCAGGTAAGTCATAGTAAGTAGAGATTAGGATACAGCTTTTACTTAATATCAAGAATCCTTTTTTCATCATATTTATAATATTAATGCCCCTCCTTACTCGATAAGTATAAAGAATGATTACTAAATAGAAGTAAACAAACGGTAATTAATGTGAATGAAGAATCTAAAAGTGGCAAAAATTCTAAACGAAATTGCGGATTTATTGGAGTTAAAAGACGTTGAATTCAAGCCAAGAGCATACAGAAAGGCCGCTATTTCCGTTAAATCTTTGTCTAAAGATATCGAAGAAGTAAAGGAAGAAGGCAAACTTAAAGAATTACCAGGAGTTGGAGAAAATATAGCAAAGAAGATTGAAGAGTTAATCGATACCGGTTCATTGAAATATTATGAAGATCTTAAGAAAGAGTTCCCTATCGATTTCGAATCTCTTTTAGCAGTAGAAGGTCTTGGACCTAAAACAATCAAAATTTTGTATAAAAAATTAAGTATCAAAAATCTAGACGACTTAGAGCGAGCGGCGAAAAAACATAAAATCAGAGAATTGGGGGGTTTGGGAAAAAAAACTGAAGAAAAAATCCTGGCAAATATCAAATTTGCTAGAAAAAAGAAAGAGCGAAACTTACTGGGCTATATTATTCCAATATCTGAAAATCTTAGAAACGAACTAAATAAGTCCAAGTTTGTTGACAAGGTCGAGATAACAGGATCGATAAGGAGAAAGAAAGAGACTATCAGGGATATCGATATATTAGTTATAACGAAGAAACCAGAAAAAATTATGGATTTCTTCACGAGTTATGATGGAGTTATTAGAGTAGTGGCAAAGGGGAAATCCAAATCTACTGTGAAGTTAAAGGAGGGTATACAATCAGATCTTAGAGTAATCGAAAGAAAATCTTTCGGCGCCGCTTTGATGTATTTTACGGGTTCTAAAGAATTTAATGTTGAAATGAGGAGGGTAGCGATTAAGAAAGGGCTCAAACTAAACGAGTATGGACTCTTTAAGGATGGGAAACAAAAGGTTGGAAAAACGGAAGAAGAAATTTTCCAAAGATTAGGAATGACGTATATAGAACCTGAATTAAGGGAAAATAGAGGGGAAATAGAAGCGGCTTTAGAAGGGAAAATTCCTAAATTGATTGGGTATAATGAGTTGAAAGGAGACCTACAAATGCATTCTAAATGGAGTGATGGTTCTCATACAATCGAGGAAATGGCAAAGGCAGCTAAGGGACTAGGGCATGAGTATATAGCTATAACCGATCATACAGGTACTTTACGTATAGCTAAAGGGATGGATGAAATAACTATCAGAAAACAGATGAAGGAGATTGAAGAAGTCGATGAGAGAATCAATGGATTAACGGTATTAAAAGGTGTAGAGGTCAACATAGATTCTGAGGGTAAATTAGACATTAAAGACAAAGTATTAAAAAATTTGGATGTTGTTGTAGCTAGTATACATTCTGGTTTTAGACAGGGAAAAGAAAAAATAACTAAAAGGATAATATCAGCTATGGATAATGAAAATGTTGATATAATTGCCCATCCTACTGGAAGAAAGATTCAAGAAAGAGCTGGTTATGATCTTGACTTTGAAAAGGTCTTCGAGAAGTCAATAGAAACCAATACTTTTCTGGAAATAAACTCTTATCCGAATAGATTGGATTTAAACGATATAAATGTTAAAAGAGCTCTAGAGTTTGGTTGTAAATTAGTCATAAACACAGATTCACATAGCATAGAACATTTAAGATATCTAAATCTAGGAATAGCAACTGCCAGAAGAGGTTGGGCCAAAAAGGATAATATAATCAATACTTTACCTATTAAAAAACTATTAAAATTATTTAGTTAATATCACCATGAAATTCTATCTCATAATCGTAAACTCCTATACCTGTAGAGATGGATCTAGATTCTCTTGAAATTATTTTATACTCTTGATTAGATTAAATATAGCCTCGGTACCTAATTTTATTAGATCTAAAGCTAAAGATGGATTTTCTTTAATAATAGTCAAAGTTAGGTGTATTCCAATAGAATGATAGTCAAAGTCGGCCTCATCTACCAATCTATCAATAATATTTGAGGATGCCATCGCTTTAAATATCCGTTCAATCTTTTTATTGTCAAGTTCTCTAAAGATTTTTCTTGCTTGGGACATAACTGTGAATTCTTTTCCGAACATCTTCTTCCACTCAAGTTCATACTCTCCTAAAGCTGATGGCTCATTAAGAAGCAAGCTCTTTGAGATAGCTCTCCCTGCAAATAATCCACCTATACCTCCGGTGAATATACCTCCACCAGTTGTAGGTTTTGTCTGACCTGCTGCATCACCAACAAAGATTACTTTATCATGTATAAAATTTGATAATGCACCGCCAACAAAAATGGGCGATACTATCTTTTTGATTACCGTAGCTTTGCGATCTTTTATAAAATCATCAAGATATCTGGAAGGATTTATTCCTTTACCCGCAACGCCTAACCGGGCAATATCATTACCTAGTGGAATTACCCATGTGAAAAATTCAGGTGTAATTCTATTATCTAGATATAGTTCAACTCTATCTTTCTCAAACCAAGATCCATATACATCATATTGAGCAGCCTGTAAAAATCCATTTTGGCGACTATGCTTTAATGATGATTTTCCCCTTGCATCAACTAAAATCTTAGCCGATTTTTCATATTTTGTAGATGTAACTTTTATGATTTCATCTTCGGTTTTGATACTTAATACCCTTTCTCCCAAATTTAATAAAGTGCCGTATCTCTCTGCAAGACGTGCAAGTTCTCTATCAAATTTTCTCCTATTTAATACGATGATCCTTTGCCTTTTAGTTTCAAACTCAACCTTTGATCCAAGTGGGGAGTAAATAATTGCCCTTTTGATTTCATTTTCGACGATTTTTCTGCTCGGGTATAACCCCAAATCCGTTAGAGCTTTTATACTGATAAGACCTCCACATTTCTCAGGGATCCCAATCTCATAATCTTCTTCTAAGACGATAACGTTAAGACCTGAAGCGGCTATCTCTCTTGCAGTTACGAGGCCAGATACACCACCCCCAGCCACAATTACATCAAAGTCAGTTTGCAAAGTAACTTCAGTCTAGAATTATGTTTAATTAATTCCTTCCTATTATAACTAAATATCAAGCCATAAATAACTGTATACTATACCTTATTTTGAAAAATGGGCGTTGATTTAAAGAATCTAATAAAAAAAGAAAGGTTATCATTAGATAATTTATCTAGGAGAACACTTGCTATTGATGCCTACAATGCTCTCTACCAATTCCTAGCTGTTATAAGAGGTGGGTGGGGAGAACCTCTAATGGACAAACAGCGTAGGATAACAAGTCATCTGAGCGGTTTATTCTACCGAAATATAAATTTCCTTGAGAGGGGAATAAAACTTGTCTATGTTTTTGATGGAAAACCGCCAGAAATCAAGGAAAGAGAAATTGAGAGAAGAAGGAAGTTTAAAAGAGAAGCCACTGAGAAATATATGAAGGCATTCAAGGCTGGAAAGGTTGATGAAGTAAGGAAATATGCTCAGAGTACATCTCAACTAGAGACTAAAATGGTTGAAGATGCAAAGAAGTTGTTAACTATAATGGGCATACCTTGGGTGCAGGCTCCATCTGAGGGTGAAGCTCAAGCTGCTTATATGGCTAGGAAGGGGGAAGTCTGGGCCGCAGTATCTCAAGACCATGACTCTTTACTTTTTGGCGCTACTAGGCTTGTAAGAAACTTGACAATATCTGGAAAGAGAAAACTCCCTGGAAAGAATGTATATGTAACTATCGATCCGGAAAGGGTGGATCTCGATAAGATTTTAAAAGATCTGAGTATAACAAGAGAGCAACTCGTTGACATTGGCATACTTATTGGGACAGACTTCAACCCTGATGGCTTTAAAGGAATAGGTCCTATGAAAGCTTTGAAGTTAATTAAAAGTCACAAGAGTTTAGATAATATTCCTGATATGCAAAAACAAATAGCAAGTATTGACTATCAAACGATCAGAAATATATTTCTAAACCCAGAGGTCACAGATTCTTTCGAGTTAAGATGGAGTAAGCCAGATATTGTGTCGATAGTCGATTTTTTATGCCATGAGAGGGATTTTTCAGAAGAAAGGGTAAGATCTGCAATAGCTAGGTTTGAATTTATTGAAAGAAAAAAGTCTGAAACTCTAGAGAGGTGGTTTTCTTGAAGGGAGTAAGAAATTTTTCACTTTTAAGAAAGATGATGGTTGATAAGCTTAAGAAAGAGGGAATTATCAAATCGAAAGAAGTTGAGAGGGCGTTCTTTACAGTCCCTCGTGAAGAGTTCGTCTGGCCCGATATGAAGAACCTAGCTTATGAGGACACCCCTTTACCGTTAGGTGGAACAGGACAGACTATCTCAGCACCTCACATGGTGGCTATTATGCTCGAAGAGTTCGATCTTAAACCCGGGTTAAAAGTCTTGGAGATAGGAACAGGAAGTGGCTATAATGCAGCCCTCATGGCCGAAATCGTCAAACCAACAAATTCTATAACAAAAGGTCACGTCATTACCATAGAAAGAGTCCCTGAACTGATACAATTCCCTAAATATAATCTAGATAGGACCGGATATTATAATAGGGTTAATGTAATATTGGGTGATGGCACTTTGGGCTATCCTGCAAGAAGTGAAGAAATGCTATATGATAGAATAATGGTAACTGCTGCGGCACCTCATATACCTAATTGCCTAAAAAATCAATTAAAGATAAATGGTATCATCCTGGCTCCTATAGGCAATACTTTCATGCAAACCCTTGTAAAATTAAGAAAATTCGAGGGAGGGAGAATAAATATTGAGGAGATCTGTGGTTGTGTATTTGTTGCTCTAATCGGAGAGGATGGTTTTAGGTTTTAATCCTCATAAAGTCGTGATTATCATCTTTCCTTTAGTTTCCTTTTTCCGTAAAAGTCGAACCATATATCGAGGCAAATCTTCAGCTGCTCTAGTAGAACATATAGCCAATGTCCTTGGGCAGACGTAATTGCTTTTTCTAACAACGATATCCTTATCATCGTTTAACATAAGTGAGGGATGCCCAAGCGCGTTAACAATAAAAACATGCTTACCTACATAGATTGTTATTTTTATAGGAACATCTATCTGTTTTATACGTTTTTTTAATTTCTCATTAATGTCAATACATGATTTATTCGCCTTTATACCTATTATACAATCTCCACTTTTAGAGAGGTCGGTATCTTTTGTAATTTCAAATGTTGTCTTATGTGTGGCTTTTATCAATGGATGTCCAAAAAAATCGACAATTTCTATATGCTTATTATTATTCATCATTCTTTTCTTTGGCTTCATTTTGTTGGGATATACGAGCTTCAGAGATTAATTCTGTTAAAACTGAAAAGGCAGCACTAACATCTTCCATTTTAACAATCATAATAGTATCAGTAAAGCAACTTGTTGTATCATAAATATTTATCCGTCTTCTTGAAATTTGATTATAAAAAGTTGCTATACACCCTGGAGTTTCAGTGATCTCTATAGGACTACGCATAATAATAGCTGCAAGGTCCGTCTTCTTTTCCAATACATCCTCTCTCTGAAATAATGAGGATATCTCAGGAAATAATTTTTGGTCGAAAATGAGTGTTATGGCTGTTATACTTTCGGAAACTTGTAAAAATTCTTCTTGATAGTCTGCCAATAACTTTTTTGTAGTTGAAAGGCTTTTTCTTGTCTTTTCTATTGAGAGCTTGGCTACATCTGTTCTAACGTTTATTACACTATTAGCTATTACTCTCCTTACATCTTTAAAGAATAGACTGTACGATCCCCTCGTTCTCTTAACAGCTGTAATTACACTTTGTAAGTTGACTTTTCTATGCATATTCATCTCAACTTTCGGTTTTATCATCCTTGCTATTGCACTCAAATTCCCATATTTTCTTCGAAGAGCATCTTGAAGAGCGACATCATTCTCTATGATAGTTTTTACAATCTTCGATACGGATTCTGGTATCGATGAAGTTTTTATTATATTAGTCATTTTTAATTAATAATGGTCAAATTAGACCAAAAAATATAAAAATATTTCGTTATTCATCAAAAGTAACATATCTGTGGAGTAAGAAGTTGATCACGAGTAACATATTATCAGTAATAAAGATCATAGGAAGTGGTAAAGCTGACTGAAAAAATTGTTCTGGCATATTCTGGTGGACTTGATACATCGGTATTAATTAAGTGGCTACAAGAGAAGTACAAAGCCGATATAATAACAGTAACGGTTGATGTTGGTCAGAAAGACAATTTCAAAGAGATTGAGAGAAGAGCAAAGGAGATTGGGGCAATTAAACATTATCTTATAGACTCAAAGTTAGAATTCGTAAGAGATTATATCTTTCCATCTATAAAGGCTAACTCATTATATGAATCAAAATATCCATTGAGTACTGCTCTTACTAGACCCATTATAGCTTCTAAACTCGTAAAAATAGCTGAAAAAGAAGGAGCTTCTGCTGTGGCACATGGATGCACAGGAAAAGGGAACGATCAAGTTAGGATCGAAATAACGATAAAATCCCTGAATCCAGAACTCAGTATCATGGCACCAATCCGTGAATGGAACGTAAGCCGTGATCAAGAGATACAATATGCGAGAGAGCATGGTATAAAAATTGAGTATAAAAAATCGATCTTCAGTATAGACCAGAACTTATGGGGCAGATCTATAGAAGGAGGTTCAATAGAAGATATCGGAACTGAACCGCCTTTAGAAGCATTCGAGTGGGTAAAGCCTATAGAAAAAGCACCGGATGAAGCAAAATATATCGATATTGAGTTTGAAAATGGAGTACCCACATCTGTAAACGGTATAGAAAACGATTCAGTTAAGCTCATATCATATATCAATGAAATTGCTGGAATGCACGGCATTGGCATTATCGACCATATAGAAGATAGACTTGTGGGTATCAAGTCCCGTGAGATTTACGAGTGCCCTGGGGCTTTATGCCTTATAGAAGCTCACAGGGATATCGAGAAACTCGTACTTACTCGGCACGAGCTCTTTTTCAAGGAGATTGTCGACTCACAATGGTCATGGCTTGTCTATTCAGGTTTATGGCTCGACCCTTTAAAAGATGATCTTGATGCTTTTATTAATACAACTCAAGAAAGAGTGGAAGGTAAAATAAGAATGAAACTTTACAAAGGAAATTTTAGAGTTGTAGGTAGATCTTCAAAATATTCTTTATACGATTCTAACCTTGCGACTTATGGTATATCATCTAAATTCGATCAGTCACTTGCCAAAGGTTTCATAGAGCTTTGGGGTCTGCCTAGTCGTGTAGCCCGTTCGATATCTAAGACAAAAAAGGAACTGAAGTGAGGTAAATAAATTGGACATATTAAGGGGAGAAAGATTATCAGAATTTTCTAATGAAGCGGCAGAATATACTACATCTATCAATAGTGATAAGTTCTTAATCACACCTACGATTAAGATCAATAAAGCACATATGCTTATGCTTGTGAAAAAAGAGATAATCGATCCAAGAGAAGGTTTTCTTTGCATTAAAGCTCTTGAAAAAATTCCTGAAGATATTGAGATGGACTTAAAGTTAGAAGATGTTCATATGAATGTTGAAGCTTTAGTCGTGAAAGAAATAGGAGAAATGGTTGGTGGTCAACTAAATCTAGCTAAGAGTAGGAATGATCAAGTGGCTACAGCAATAAGGATGACTTTAAGAGAGTTCATATTAGACATAAGTTCAGCCCTTATTCTGCTTTTAAAAACGATCTTACAAAAGTGTGATGAGAATCTAAATACGATTATGCCAGGTTATACTCACTTACAGCATGCGCAGCCTGTAACACTTGCCCATCATCTTCTTGCATATTATGATTCATTGATGAGAGATGAAGAGCGTCTGATGGGAGTGTATGAACATATTAATCTTAGCCCTATGGGGGCTTGCGCTTTGGCTACAACAGGCTTTGAAATTGATAGAGAGATGGTGTCTAAGCTCTTAGGCTTCGATGGATTGGTCGAGAACTCTATTGATGCGGTAAGCACCAGAGATTTTGCAGTAGAATCTATATCAGACCTTGCAATAGTTATGACTGATCTAAGTAGATTTGCAGAAGAACTCATATTTTGGAGCAGTTATGAATTCTCAATAGTTGAGGTGCCTGAAGATTACGCATCTACAAGTAGTATAATGCCACAGAAGAAAAACCCTGTTGTTATTGAACTAGTTCGTGCTAAAACTTCAAATATTTATGGAAATCTATTAGCATCTCTTACAATTTTAAAGGCTCTACCCTACAGCTATAATCTCGACTTACAAGAACTAACACATCATATATGGGAATCATGTGAGACTACTTTATCGACAATCAAGATATTCTCTCATATGTTTAAAAAGATGAGATTTAACACAAAGAGACTTATCGATCTTGCCCAGAACGAAATGTCAACGGCAACAGAACTGGCAGACACGATTGTTAGAGAGCACCGTATTCCTTTCAGAAGTGCTCATAGAATAGTAGGTATACTCGTCCGAAAAGCTTTAACAGATAATAAGAGATTGGATCAAGTAGCTAAAGAAGATTTAGACGAGATCATAAAGATGACTATTGGAAAGAGCTTACATACCCCTAATGAAGCTATACAAAAAGCTTTTGATATAACTGAAAATGTCAAGATAAGATCGGTAAGAGGCGGGCCCAGCTCGAATGAAGTCTCAAGAATGTTGAAAAAAAGATATGAAGCTTTAAAAAATTACAACTGGATCTCAAAAAAGAAAGAGAAGTTAAAATTTGCAGATAATATGCTGGCTGAAGAAATCTCAAAATTAAAGGAGGTGATCGATATATGAAGACGAAGTGTTCGGAATGTGATGGAGAAATTGAATTACCAGAAAATTTGATAGTAGGTGAGATCGTTACGTGTCCTGATTGCGGACTCGATTACGAAGTCTCCGAAGTAACTTCTGATGGTGTATCTTTGAAAAAAGCAGAAGATATTGGAGAGGATTGGGGAGAATGAAGTATTGATAAAACGCATTGGGCTTGTATTTGACAGAATCCGTTGGGAGGAAAAAGTCCTTATAGAGAAGAGTAAAAAGAAAGGTTTGAACATAATACCCATAAATGCGAAGAAACTTTGTTTGAATACACAAAGTCAAGAAAATTTCAAGGCTGTTTATGGAGAGATAGTCCTACAGAGGTGTATAAGTTATTTTAGAGGTTTACATATTACTGCATTTTTTGAAAGTAAAGGTATAGATGTAATAAATCCATTAAAAGTGGCTCAAATATGTGGGAACAAAGTTTTAGGTACATTAGCTTTAGTGGAATCTGGAGTACCTACACCTCAAACTTACATCGCTTTTTCACCAGAAGGAGTATCGAAAACTCTGGAGGAGATAGGTTATCCAGCTGTTCTAAAGCCGATAATAGGGAGCTGGGGCAGGTTGATTGCACCACTCAAAGATAAAGATACGACAGAGGCATTGATAGAGTCAAGAGAGATTTTAAACAATCCTCTCCATAAGATCTATTATATCCAAGAGATGGTTAGTCGTCCACAAAGGGATATAAGAACTGTAATTGTTGGTGACAGGGTAATAGCATCTATTTATAGGTATTCGAATGAAGATTGGAGGACAAATGTTGCGAGGGGAGGAAGAACTGAAATCTGTCCCTTAACAAAGGAGCTCGAAGATGTTGTGTTGAAGGCTGCAAAGGCTGTAGGGGGCGGGATTTTAGGTGTTGATGCTATGGAAAGTCCTAAAGGAGTTCTAGTTCATGAGATAAACAACACAGTAGAGTTTAAAGGCGCCATGACTGCTGGAGCAAATGACATACCTGAAAAGATTTTAAATTATGTTATAAAATCGGTGAGAAGATGAAAACAAAAGTAGGAGTAGTGGGAGCTTCAGGTTATGTAGGAGGAGAATTATTAAGGATACTGCTCTTTCATCCTCAAGTGGATATTGTATGTGCAACTTCGAGACGTTATAAAGGAGATTATGTATATCATGTCCACTCGAACTTAAGAGGCTTAACAGACCTCAAGTTTATTGATCAAAACTCACAAGAGATAGCAGAGAAGTGTGATCTCGTATTCTTAGCTTTACCTCATGGCTCATCAGTAAAGATAGTTCCTGATTATGTAAAGATGAGAAAGAAAATAATCGATCTAAGCGCAGATTTCAGGTTGAAAGATCCTGAAGATTATCCAAAGTGGTATGGGTATGAGCATCCTAATCCTGACTTACTCAAGAAATTTGTATATGGAGTTCCGGAACTCCACCGTGAAGAGATAAAGAATTCATCATTGATAGCGTGTCCGGGTTGCATGGCAGTTGCCTCCATTCTTCCTTTAGCGCCTCTAATCAAGAATAATCTAATTGAGAAAGATCGGATAGTCGTAGATATAAAGATAGGCTCATCGGGTGCCGGAGCTGCTCCTTCGCCAGCAACCCACCATGCTATTCGTTTTGGAGTGATAAGACCTTATAAGCCAGTAGGTCACAGACACACAGCAGAGATTGAGCAAGAACTTGATCTTCTTACAAAAGATAGCGTAAAAATTGCTATGTCTGCTCATGCGGTCAATATAGTGAGAGGTATCTTATCTACTTGTCATACATTTACGTTTAATCACCTAACTATTCGTGATTTATGGAAAATTTTCAGAACCTTCTACCAAAAGGAGCCTTTTATAAGGCTTGTTAGGGATATGAAAGCTCTTTACAAGCTTCCTGATCCTAAGGTGGTTATAGGCTCGAACTATTGTGATATTGGGTTCGAATCAGACGAACATATCAATAGAGTCGTTGTTTTTTCAGCTACTGATAACTTGATGAAGGGTGCTGCTGGGACGGCTGTACAGAATATGAATATAATGATGGGTTTTGATGAGAAGACAGGTTTACAAAGTCCAGGTATACACCCGGTTTGAAAGAAATGGCAATAGTGGTTAAAATAGGAGGAAGCATCTTAAAACAAGGGATAAATCCTTCTATATTAAAAGACCTAAAGGATACATACCTCCAACAGAAGGTTTTGCTCGTTCATGGCGGAGGAGACCAAGTAACAGAAATAGCAGAAAAGTTGGGAAAGCCACAAAAATTTATCATTTCACCTGGAGGAATCAGAAGCCGATATACAGATCTGGAAACTATAGTCATCTTTACAATGGTCATGGTTGGCAAGATAAACAAGGAGTTAGTTACCACACTGCATAAGGCTGATATAAAAGCAATCGGACTTTCAGGAGTCGACGGTTCCATTATAAAAGCTGAGCGTAAAAAGAAACTTATTATAATAAATGAAAGAGGAAGAAAGATGGTAATTGAAGGAGGCTATACGGGAAAGATAAAGGAGATAAATTCTAATCTTTTAAAAATCCTTCTTAACGAGGATTACATGCCTGTTGTAGCACCTATAGCAATAGGAGATGAAGGAGAGCTACTGAATGTGGATGGAGATAGAGCAGCAGCCTACATAGCAGGTAGCTTAGGAGCTGATAAAATTATCTTTCTCACAGATGTTCCTGGAGTATTAATGGATGGTAAACCTATATTAAAGATGAGTATTCTGGAGGCTAAAGAAATTATGCCTAAGATAGGGTTTGGGATGGAGAAGAAAATT
>JAKLZG010000012.1 GCA_024256165.1 Candidatus Methylarchaceae archaeon HK02M2 | reverse complement strand
TCATATTTGGTGATTATTCCATTATTTTTATCCTTTTTAAAATATACTCCTAACCTGATCTAATTTCAATTTCATTAAAAATATAACGAGTGCAATTCGTAAGTGTAAAACGAGTGTCCATACAATGGACACAACTTAAGTTTTCTAAGTGGCTAACTAAAGGTGATCTAAAAGATAGGCTAGGTTTCCAAATATCCTTTTCAAATTAAAAAAAAAAAAATAATAAGAAAAAAAGGGGGGAGATATTATTATAGCTAACGTATTGGTGGTAGAATCGAATCTCGCAACCCGGCTGGTATGTACTCTTTCAATACTCCTTTAGCAAGGCATTGTCTTGGATGGATCCAATCGAATTTAAGGCTTGGGTCTGCGAATGCAACTTTGATCAATGGATTAGCACACCATGCATCTCCTCTGGCAACATGTGCTGATGCTACAATCCCTGTATATTCACCTATATGTCCTACGTTCATTGCGTAGTTAGGATAGTTTGGCCCTCTCAGCTCGATTGGTAGACCTTCATCACTTCTCCAGGACCAAAGGTTGCATGGTCCTGATTGATCCTGTGCGTCGTAACCGTAGAAGCCGAGTCTCCCTAAAGATTCCTTATGTAGAAGCATACTTAAGTACCAAGCACCCATGCCTGCCTGTGCAACCCCCGTAGCTATGGCACCACCTAGTCCTGAAGCTGCCGCTAATACAGAGGCCCTTTGCGACCCTCCAAAATGAGTTTCCATAAGTGTTGGAAATAGTTCGTATTGTGAGAGTCCGTAATCAGTTGCATATGTAGCGATGTCTTCAATAACTTCCATTGAAGGTTTTACTCTTGCAAAGCCACCGTACTTCTTCTGTACATGATCCATTGTAGCATAGACGAAATCATCTAATATATTGTCTGTATAGACTGCTGAAGCATATTGAGTGAACCCAACACCTCCAGACATGTAGCTACCAAACCAGTATTGATCATATATAATGGAGCCGACAGCTAATGTTTCTAGACCACAGATAGCTGGATCATCTGGTTTTATTCTATCAGTCTGAATCATATCTGCTAAAAATCCGAATGGAAGTCCTCCGGGTTCGTTCGGACCTCTGGCCCTTCTCCAAGGTGTCAAAGTTGCCATTGGAATAACTTCAGCATGCTTTGCTGCATAAGCGAATTCTGCTACTGCTGCCTCTCCTGCCATAAGCCTGTACGATGATATCATCGACATCGAGATCTGCATGGCAGCCCATCTGGACATCGTTCCTCCATCACAAAGGTGACCAACTATAGTGGGCATCCTTAAGACTTGATAAATTCTCTTTCCAATCGCTTTCTTTAACTTTTCAGATTGATTTGGTGGGAATAATTCATTTATGTTTATTAAGAACCTTTTGTCGAGTCTATCAACCAACTCATCATCTCCCGTAAAGATTTTTACATAACAGTCCGAAACTAGATTCGGATTAATCTCTACCATGTGTTCCTGTATTACAGCACCTCCAGGAAGCGCGTGATTCAATACTTCAAGATAATGATTGATTGTCTCAGGAGTAACTTCCCTTCCTAGCCTCTTAGTTAGAATTGTATGCGCTGCATCAAGACCTACTATGATAGTTCTTCTGATATCGTCCCAACATTGATGCATTGCAGCATTATTTATGAAATGAATATCTTCAGGCATTGCGTAAGTTTCCGTTTTCGAAACTAAATATGGCATAATGACCCTTTGACCTAAACCAGCGCCAGAACATCCAAAGCTTGGATTATAGAAAGGTATGCCTCTTTCTTCAGCGATCTTATCTGCAATTTCTTTATACTCTTTCTTTCTTGGATCTTGTGCCCAGCCACCTAGTGTGTAATAGGTAGTGTATTTCTCTTCAGGAGATTCCTTGAACTTACGTCTCAGGGCTCTATAAAATTGTTTTTCTTTCTCAGACATTCTATATCACCTCTTAAATACCTTTAACCTTTTCTGGGTTAAAGCCACTTCTTGCTCTTAATTCGAATATTCTATAAATGTATTTTACGAGATCTTTATCTTCAGTTAATTTAATGTGATCTGCTCTGAACTGGGTCGTTCTCTTCTTTATCTCCTCTTCAGATAAAGGCTTTCCAACTTCAATATTCTTATCCAATGGGACTCCTAACTGATCTTTAATGTACACGACACTCCCTTTCTCCTTGTCAAATGCATATCTCCTCACAGCATCGAACATCAATCCGTTTTCATCGAGTCTTAATGCGTGACCATGAACTGTATATCCGCGAACAGCTGTACGAGCAGGATCAAATACCTCTGTCTCGATCAAATCTTTAGCCGCTTTTTCTATATCTCTCTCTCTTCCCTCAACTGGATTTCTTCCAGATAGAACTCCAGTGTCAAGTCCTCTATATCTCCAATTAATTGCCCATGTCCTTGTAAATGGTGCGAAAGGTGAAAAATATACTGAATCTGTAAGCTGAACATATCGGATTCTATCTCCAGCTTTTGCTCCGGGCGTTGGTTCCACAAGTTTTCTAATGGCGTCGTCAGGCTCCTTCATTTCTTCTAAAGGCGGGTGTACTGAACTATATGCCTCTCCCGGTGCTCTATGTCCTAAAAGACGAACAACATCCTCGTCGCTTATACTTCTTAGTTTTTCCCATGTGTAGCTTGGATCCATATATTTCCTTCTATTAACAGCAGGTTGAGTTGTACCTGGGTAAAATTGAGATGAATATTCACTCATTTCTAAAACCCTCCTAATTTAGACCTCGCTCTTAATCTGTATAGCCGCTTCAGTAACATACTTTATCGGCTCCCTCAATTCTGGAACCTCGCTTAATACCTCCCCAGTGACGCCACTTATTTTTTCGGGTGTATAATAGACACTTCCAGCATCCAGAGCTACACCTGCAGCTATACAAGGAATCGAAAAGCCTTTACTATGTCTTGTTACGATATGGTTTCCATGAAAAACTGCTGGATTGCCCCCTCCATAAATCGAATGGCTGAAAAATGACATTTCAATTGCTGTCATATTTATTTTACCGAAATCAGGTCCGGGTAAGCTTGTCTCACGTTCTATCATGTCCGTGAAATATAGCATCGTAGAAGGTGAATGTTGCATTGCTCTTGCTGATCCACATTGTAACATAATTGAAGATAACATACCTGCACAAGTGTAAGCATTCCATTTAGGCATATCATCTGTCGTGTAGACTGTATATTCACCTACTTTCTCTAAAGGTCTTATCACACTATCATCAATTGCTCTTTTAACTGTACTAGCTACTACTGTACCTACTGTACCCGATTTACCATTCTCTCTCACAATATCATAGACAAGATTGTTTGCGTTAAGACCTTGAAACGCCAATCCTAGTAAATGGAGTCTCTCAAAAGCACCTATGGCATCACCCATCTCAAACATGGCTGTTTGTTCTAGAATAGATGATAGCGCAGCTGCATTTAGAGCATTTTTTCTAGTTATTAAAGCGATATGACCACAAACTATGTTTCTGAGAGCATAACCCATTCCTTCATTCATTTGGGGTACTGATAAGAGTGTGGAGACAAAGGCACCCAAGGGATTCACAGATTGAGGATATCTCCCCCACACACTGGCATGTATCATGTCTGAGTCCCATAGATCTAGTTTGAATATATCGACTAATGCTTGACATAAAGCGGCAGATGTAACCGTAAAAGCTGTAGTATATTCTACAGAAGATTCGATTCTTAAAGTTGGGATTTTTACAAGAAGTTGTTTTCCTCCATGAATTTCAGATATTTCAGTATCATCTGTTGGTTTGACTTGTATATATTTTTGCATAGCATCGATTATAGCGTTTGCATTGTCAAGTATAGGTAGTTCTATCTCTCTTCCAGGAATAATACAACGATCACCGCCAACTCCTCCAACCCTCAATGCTTTTTCTAAACCTTCAAGATTTACTACTGCACATCTCTCCGCCATACCAACTATTTTCTTTATTGCAGGGTTCCACAAAGGCGATATAGCTTCAATTGGGATTTCTTTTTCGATTAGATTGCCTCTGTCATCGTAAAGATCAATTTTATCCGAGTATTTTGGCAAAACACTTCACGCATATGAATATACATACTATCCAAATAAACTTTACTAAATAGAATAAAATAAATATAATATTTTAAGGTATTTATTGTATTTATTTTTAATTAACTAATATTTTTTATAAGTTATTTATAATCTTTTTTAAATGTGTTTTGAGATGTCTAATTCAATCTTCAATTTTATTTCAAAACTTAAATCCTCTACTAGACTATTTGTTAAGGATAGAAATGGAAATCGAGATATTCCCTAAAAGATTACTCTCGGGGGAAACTGTTGAAAAATTATTAAAAAACTTAATCCAGCTTAAGGTAAAAAACGTAATTTTACAAGGTCCAAAACTTCCTAAATATGTTATAGTTCCTTCTAGAGAATATAGTATGGGATTAAAGGTAGAGACTGGGCATGATTTTAACAAAATCAAATTTGTTGATAGAGAAATAGAATTGATGGTAAAAGTTGGTCGGATAATAATAGAGCCAATTTCTAATACTGTAATGGATGATTTTATGAAAAAATTGAAAGAAATTTGTGACAAAGTATTGCCTTTTGGGTATGATATAAGAGTTAGAAAAAGCTGAGTTAATTTGAGTGATAAAGAAAAAAAGAGTGAAGCTTATCGCTTACTTCTATTGCCTGGTATTCCCCTCTCAATAATAGAAAAGATAGCTAAGGAATTTCATCTTAATATTGTAGAAGAAGAAGTATATACTAAACTTGAAGGCGAAGCAAATCCTATAAAAAAGAAAATCTTAGCCTTTGAATCCGTAAATAAGGAGAATCTTGAGAAAGCAAGGCGAAATCTTGTAGAAAATCTTGCTAAAAGAATTAAAGATATTTCTAAAATGTATGAGAGTTAAACAGCTTTAGAGTTAGTCATCTTTGATACCTAACTGATTTGAAAGTAGCTCTACAAGATCTAAGATCTCTATGTTCATTTTTATTTCTTCTTGTGCTTGCTTGAAGTTTGTTAAGCAGAATGGACAAGAAGTAACCAAAATATTCGCTCCAGTATCAGTCGCGTCCTTTAGTCTTTTTATCGACATCTTTAGCGCCAAATCTGGCATTCCTGCTTTGACCCCTCCTCCTGCTCCGCAACACCTTGCAGTTTCTTTATTTCTTTTCATTTCGACAAACTTGAGTTTTGGAATTGCATTTAATACTGTACGAGGGGCATCATAGATATTGCCTATGTGTCGACCTAAATGGCATGGATCGTGGTATGTAACAACTTTCTCTAATGGAGCCAATTTATTCGCATCGAGTTTAAAGTAACTTCTATTGACTAATTCAGCCAGATATTTTGAAATATGCATCACCTCAAAAGGAACTTTATGATATTTAGGCCAATCTATAAGGCTGGTTCGGTAACATCCTGCACACGTGTATAACACCCTTTTTACCCCCTTCTCTTTAAAGGCATTGATATTGTGCTTGACTAAATCATACATTATCTCTGTTTGCCCTGTTCTCAGTAGAGGAGAGCCGCAACACCATTCGTTGTTCCCAAGTAAAGTAAATTTAATTCCTAACTTGTTAAACAATCTCAAATTTTGAATCGCATATTTCTGTTGTCTATATGATTGAGTACAACCTAAGTAAACACCTAACTCCGCTTTTTCTTCTACTTGTATATCTTCAGGAAGCCAATCTAATCTCTTGTTGGGATCTCCGTTATATGGATTGTATTTCTCTCTTACTCTTGTAAGAAAACCTTTTTGTTTTCCGAATGGCCCAATACCCCGTTCAACAAACTCAGTTCTTATCTCCTCCCAAAGTTCAGGTGTATCTATTAAGGAACCACAGACAGCGGAACATGATCCGCATTCTGAACAAGCGTAAAAGACTCTGTTTAATTCATCAATCTCACTTTCTGTTAGTTTCCTCTTTTTCAATGCTTTTTTCAAAAGTTGTATCTTTTTAGCTGGCGATACCGCTATATCCCCTAATTCTTCTACAGCGGGACACCATCCCACACAAAGTCCGCATTTTGTACAAGAATCGAATTGCATACGAAGCGAAGGTTTTAACCTTTTTTCTAGAAAACTAACCGCCATCATCGATTCGCCTCACAAATATAGATACTTATCTAAAATGTTAAATATATACTTGTCCCGACTATTGGGCTGAAGATGCTGATCGAAAATCTTCCAGAATCATTATATCTTTTTTTACTGACGATTATGCCTTACATTGCTCTAACAACTCTTTTCATTGGATTGATTTATCGATCTATGAACTGGCTAAGATTCCGCCAAAAATCACAATTTGAAAATTTGAATAATTCATCGAATACTCCAACAAAAATGGCGAATTTTATAAAAGGAATGATTTTGGAAATATTCTTTCTAAGGAAAGTTTATCGAGGCTCCTTTAAATTATGGTTGATTTCTTGGCCCATGCACATGGCAATTCTAGGAATGTTCGTTGGTCACTTGAGGTTATTTACTGAATTAACTCCGTTATGGGCAATATTTAATATGACTGAACCAGAAATTGAAGCATTTTCTACTTTAAGCGGAACTATTGTTGGAACAATATTTGTTGTAGGTCTCGCACTTTTACTTGTAAGGAGAATTGTAATTAAAGAGGTTAGAGCGATTTCAACTTATGACGATTACCTTACACTAATTATTATATTGTCAGCAGGATTATTTGGTATGGGTATGAGACTACTTCCAGAGGGCCACATTATACTGACCGAATTTAGGGAATATTTCATAAATGCACTTTTTTTAAATCCAACACCTATTCCACCTTATAATTTTTACTTCGCCCTTCACGCTTTTCTTAATTATATTACACTTATTTGGCTTCCATTTAGCAAATTGATCCATATATTCACTGTACCGGTTACTGAAGCTATTCGGGATGTTTTGAAGTAGTATTAACTTTATCAATGAGCCGCTTAATTGAAATATATTTATTGGATACATAAAAAATATATTGCCTTACTATTGATTCTTCACTAAGCTTGGCTATGCCCAATTCAAGTGATTTCGAGTGGTATTCTACTACTGAAGATGAAGTCTTATCTCGTTTAGGATCGAGAATGGAAGGTTTAAACTCAAAGGAAGCATCTGAAAGGCTGGCTAAGCACGGTCCAAACGAAATAGAATCTAAAGTTGAAAGAGGGATATTACGCATAATTCTCTCACAACTAAAGAACCCTTTCATTTGGATTTTGACGGTTGCCGCTTTACTTTCCTTTGAGAATCCTATTGATTCTACTTTGATAATCGTGCTTGTAGGAGTAATGATCGCCTTAGGAACTATACTCGAAGGAAAGGCTGAAAGTGCTCTTGAAGCTCTAAAGAATCTCGCTCCTGTCAAATCTAAGGTGATAAGAGATGGCGTTACAAAGACTGTAAATGCGTCTGAACTGGTTCCTGGTGACATAGTTAGTATAGACGCTGGTGATAAGATACCTGCTGACATCTATCTTTTATCTTCTTATTCTCTGGAAGTCGATGAATCAACTTTTACTGGAGAATCTTTACCAGTTCCGAAGAGGACTGATGTTAGACTCGAAAGAAAAACCCCCATTCACTCTAGAGTTAATATGCTTTTCACAGGCACTTTAGCTACTGCGGGTAGTAGTAAAGGCGTAGTTGTAGAGACAGGGATGAATACAGAGCTGGGTAGGATATCTACTCTGATAGAAAAGAAGAGCGAGGCAACACCATTAGAGATCCGTATAAGAAAATTATCACTTGAAATCTCAATTATTTTTGGAATAATGATCGCTTTCCTCTTCGTGCAAAATATTTTTCTAGGTACTGACATAGGCGAAGCTATACTTTATTCAGCTACTCTAGCTGTTGCAGCTGTTCCTGAAGGTTTGCCAGTCGTAGTGACATCGATGCTCGCTTTAGGTGTTAAGAGGATGGCATCAAGAAATGCCGTCGTTAGGCGACTCTCATCTGTTGAAGCATTAGGCTCATGTACAGTAATCTGTTCAGACAAAACTGGAACTTTGACTAAGAATCAACTTGTAGTTAAGGAACTAGTTACTTTAGGACCCTTTTCAATTTCAAATCCTCAAACCGATCTATTTACGGGAAAAGATGTTAAACTCAAAGCTTTAGCTGTGGGTATTTTGTGTAATGATGCCGAAATATGCCAAGAAGGAGAAAAATTATTCGCTATAGGCGATCCGACAGAGATTGCCATTTTAAGATATGGAGAAGAGTTGGGTCGAAATAAAGCAGATCTGTTAAGAGAATATCCCAAAGAGTATGTGATCCCTTTCGACTCTGACAGAAAGAGGATGAGTACTATTCACTCCTCGAAATACTTCAAGATCATTTGTGTTAAGGGCGCTCCTGAGACCATTACACCAAGATGCACTTTATTCGAGACATCTGAAGGAGAGCATATTTTAAATGATAAGGTTAGATCGAAGATAGAAGCTGAAGAGAAGAGGCTAGCTGAGCTAGGGATTAGGATTCTCGCCTTAGCATATAAGAAAGTAGATAAAATACCTGAACCTTTAGATACGGAAAAAGTAGAGGATGAACTTACTTTTCTAGCATTGGTCGGTATGAGGGATGAACCCAGAGAGGGCGTTGTAGATTCCGTTCAAAAGTTGAAAAATTCAGGAGTAAAGGTAGTTATGCTTACAGGAGATAGCAAGATAACTGCTAGGTCGATAGCAAAGGAGCTTAAAATCTTGGAAGAGGATGATGAAGTTATATCTTCTGATGAATTTGAAAAGATGAGTGATAAAGAAATAGCATCTATGCTAGAAAAGATTTCTGTGTTTTCAAGGGTATCTCCTGAGAATAAGATGAATATCGTCGAGGCATATAAACTCAAAAAACATTATATAGCCATGACGGGCGACGGCGTAAATGATGCACCAGCACTCAAGGCAGCTCATGTCGGAGTTGCGATGGGTGAAAGAGGGACTGAGGTTGCTAGAGAAGCCTCAGACCTTGTTCTCCTTGATGACAACTTCTCTACAATTGCGAAGGCTGTAGAAGATGGTCGAGGAATCTTCGACAATATAAAGAAGGCAACTTTCTCACTACTTTCCGCAAATCTAGCTGAGATACTTATTATAACATATGCTTTAGTTTTAGGTCATATACTTCCCCTTGTACCTATTCATCTACTTTGGATAAACCTTGTCACTGATGGTATGCCAATTCTTGCTTTAGCCTTTGATAGATCTTCTAATCAAGTTATGAAAAGGCCTCCTATAGATCCATCAAAAGGTATAATATCAAAAAGAGATGTCCTTATAATGAGTACAATTGCACTTATTGTAGTTCCTGCATCTGCCTACCTCTTTGAAGGTACTCGTCTTATAAGTCCGATTTACGCTAGGAGTATGGTTTTTACATATTTAGTACTTGCTGAGATCTTAGTAATTTATGTCTTTAGAAGTTATCTAGGAGCAAGTCTATCACAAAATAAATTATTATATATATCAGTGATTGCTACCCTTTTAGCCCAAATCTTAATAGTACAACTACCTTTTTTCAATGTTATTTTCCAGACAACAAGTTTGAATCTAAGTTCGTGGCTTACGATACTTCTTTTTTGTACTCCTCTTCTCGCTTTTATAGCATTGATAGAGTTTAGAAAGAAGAGAGGAAATTTATAGATGAATTCTTGGAACTCTATTATGGTGTATTTTTTTATTATATATAATATTGTTCAACTATTAAACTTAAATACATAAACCCTGTTGAAGTGAATGATTATGAGCGACTTCGCCATCGAGACTATGGGTCTATCCAAATCATTTGGAAGGATTTCAGCATTAAACAACTTAGATCTTAAGGTAGTAAGTGGAACAATCCATGGCTTCCTAGGTCCAAATGGAGCGGGTAAAACTACAACTATTAAGCTTATTCTTGGACTCTTAAGGCCAGATGCAGGTTCTATTCGAGTATTGGGCTTCGAAGGTGGAGGAAAAAAAACTGAAATAAGAAAAAGAATAGGCTATATGCCTGAACTTCCAAAGCTCCCACCTTTTCTTAAAGGTCAAGAGCTTCTAGAGATATATGGTGAGATATACGGCATCCCAAAAAAAGAGAGGTCAGATTCAGCAAAAAAGTTGTTAGAATTAGTTGGATTGAGCGATAGGAGAGGTGATAGAATCGCTCACTACAGCAAAGGGATGCAGCAAAGGTTGGGCTTGGCACAAGCCTTAATTGGAGAACCTGAGCTTGTAGTTTTAGATGAGCCAAGTATTGGTCTTGACCCTGTTGGAATGGTTGAGGTCAGGGAGATAATAAAAAAAATATCGTCTGAAGGGAGAACTGTCTTTCTTTCTTCTCATTTGTTACATGAAGTTCAACAGACTTGCACCCATACTACAGTAATACACAAGGGGACTAAATTGATAGAAGGTGGTATAACAAAACTACTTGAAAAACTTACTGAATCTAGGATCACTGTAGAACTAGATAAGGTAACGAATGGTGTAAAAAATGCATTGGAAAGCTTGAACTTTGTAGAGAATGTAAAGTGGGAAGGAAATAAGGCTGAAATTCAATGCTCAACAACTGGTGATTTCAGGGTTGACGTATCGAGGGCTATTTCGGATGCTAAAGGCCTTATCATAGGCATGAAAGTACATGAGAGAGGTCTTGAAGAACTATTTTTAGAGCTTATTAAATCTAAGGAAAAACGAGATAAAGGCGAGTAATTTGAGCAAGTTTAGAGCCCTTTTAAAATACGAGCTTATTTGGAACTTGAGGAAAAGGAAGTTCCAAGCATTATTGGTGATCATCGTACTCATCCAAATAATAACTTTCATAATTCCAGCCGTTCTTTCTTATACTACTGGTCAAGCTATACAAGAAGATCCATACAAGGCACTATCCTCTCCTCCCGGTATTTTCATATTTTTATTCGCAATAGCTGTAGGAATGAACTCAATATCCGAAGAATTTGAACATGGCAGAGCCCACATCCTATTCTCTAAGCCTGTATCTAGAACACTGATCTATCTAGCTAAGATAATAGCAGCTCTTATTATGTTAACAATCGCCTACTTGATCCTGAATGTAATTGGTTTAGCGTTGTCATATCTTATTTATGGTCCCCAGGAATACATAATATTCTCCCCCATTCTACTTCTTGGAATTTTAATTGCCACACTTATCTATTTATCAATAGTCTTTTTCTTAGGAGCAGTCTCTAAAAGCTCGATAATCGCCGCTTTGGGCTCTTTTGGTATTCTTATCGGTTTAGGAATTATGGTAGGGATCCTTGGTACTTTTGGAGGTTATGCTTGGATAGCAGACTACGTTCCAAGCGGGGGTCAGAATGGTGTAATTATCGGAACTTTTCCACCAATATCTCTATCTACTGGCACCGACAATCTTGGTACAATTCTCAGCTATGTTGCGATCAACCCTGAAGCTCAAGTAAATGTAACATATGTAGTAGGGATAGATATTACTGAGATTCCGCCTTTAATTCAATATGAGTCTCAGATGATTTCCATAATGGATATTACGATAAGGGCATTAATGGTAACCCTTGCCTATACGCTGCCTCTGCTCCTTATATCATGGTTTATATTTAGAAGGACCGAAATCAAAGAATAAATTCATAGAAAAACAAATTAAAGTCGAGATAACTGGTTTTAATGTAGAAAATATTATACTTCTTTATATTCTATTATTTGGATTTGAAGGATTTAACCATTTAGTTAGAAAGCTTTATGCTACTTCCTTATTGATTTCCTCGATCATCTTATCGATATCATCGTCGCTTAATCCATGAGCTTTTGCACCTTGCTCGATGGTTTCCATGACTCCTATATGACAACCTATACAGTGTAGACCATATCTCATTAAAATCATTCCAGCCTGAGGATAGGAATGGAGAAGTTCGCCAAAGGTCATATCTTTATAAACTGCTTTTTCTTTACTCATGAATATTGACCCTCATTAATTAATAACATATCATATTATATATTATTTCTTGATACATTTCTATTTATTATGAAAACTTCTGACGACGTACGTCATAAAGACGAAGTGGCGTTGTTTCTGACTTTTTAAAAAAAGGATAACAAGAACGCCAAGCCTTATCTATAGATATAACTAGAATCACAAGGTTCCTTTGACATTCTAGCATTTTGTTTAGCCTCCTTCGTAGGTATATCGTCTACTATGAACAATTTTTTTCCATCATCAAATTGAACGCAAGCTACTGACTTTGATACGGGATGCACTCTCATATTGCGTTTACTCTGAAATAAACTGATGACTTTTTTAACAAACTCAATACTCTCGTCGCTATTCATAGTTGACATTTTTTGAAGGCTCTTTATGACATACGTCATAAATAATATGACATACGTCATGTTTATATAATTTTCGCAACTGAGGTTTGGTGAGCTGATATGTTGTTGCCGTGTGAAGTCGCAGTTAAATCTTTAGTACCGGCCCTTCGATGTGCTATCGCAAAAGAATTATCACAAACATATGGATTAAAGCAAAAGGATGTTGCAAATCTTATCGGTGTCACACAAACAGCTGTAAGTAAATATTTACGATATGTCAGAGGTACAACAATCAAAATTGATGAGATAGAGGAAGTTCAACCGATGCTTAAGGAAATCGTTGTCTCGCTTATTGAAAGAAGTATATCAAGATATGAATTAGTGGCAAAGTTTTGTATACTCTGTAAAATTATTAGAAGAAAAGGTTTGATGTGCAATTTATGTAAGACCTCAAATCCTACTATTGATATTCAAAAATGTTATGTTTGCAGTTCTTCTTATACTTAGATGAATATTACTGGGTTATATATTAGCCTATGTAACTCATACTAGATCTATCGAAGTCCTTTACTATCTCTATTTTGCCTTCCTCTCTAGGAACATTCGATATCTGTTTAAGTATATTAGCAAAACCCATCTTTGAGAGCTTCGTTGTAAAGTGATCCT
>JAKLZG010000011.1 GCA_024256165.1 Candidatus Methylarchaceae archaeon HK02M2 | reverse complement strand
ATTCAAAGGTAGACACAATTGGATAAAGTTGAGATTTCTGAAGATATATCTTTCCTTTTATACTTATTTCCTATATTCGTATATGGCGCATATGCATTTTATTTATGGATATCCATTGGAATTACGTCTTCCCTCCCACCTGATGTCTATTTAGCAGTTTCGGAGAGCCCAGTTATCTTCTTAGTAAGTGTATTAGCAGTATGTGTAGCCTTGGTAATAGATGTATTAGTTAGCACTCGAGATTTAAGAGTAAAAAAGATTGAGGAAAACACCTCAAGAATGAGAGACTTCGCAATAATTTTTCTCATTCTATCCTTGATTTCTGCTTGGAGTGCTGTTGGTTACTCTCTCGACCCATCATATATTTTTGACATCTACTTGAAAGGACATTATTCGATTCTTTTCCCTGTATTCTTATTTGGCCTCTCATTTACACTATCACCTTCGTTGAAAAAATATTTTAAATTTAACACAATAATATTTGAAGTTCTACCTTTTATTCTCATTATTGCTTCACCTTTGTTACTCTATGTGTTATGGAGCTTAAATTTATCAGCCGCAGTTGTATTCTTGATCCCACTTTCTATCTTCATAGTAGGTATAGCTCTATACCTATACAGTTTTAAAAAGAGAGAACCAAATATAAAAGAAATCTGATAGAAATCTAAAAAATAACGATCATATAAAATCGTCTAGACTTTTCGCCTTTTGAAAAACATGTTTTTCCTTTTCTTTAAAAATATCAGTAATAGGTTTTCCATAAACCCCATCGTATCCTGCTAAGAAGGACACTTTTCCTTGCCTATTTTTAATTATTGCTTCTGCAATGTCATCATTGGTCACCTTTAGTAGTTCATCCTTTGTAACATCTAGCAATATTTTCAGTTCATTACCGAACTTCGCTATCAATCTATCTTGTTCATTCATAACTTTCTTCGAGTAAAGTTGATCAACACCCATGACATAGGAGATTATCTCATATAATGGAAGCAAGGATTTGTATGGAACGGCATCTTTTGGCACGAACCCCTCAGGTCGATCAGCTAGCTTCTCTACTCTTTGTAAGACACCAATAGTCAACTTTTTACCACATTTTGGACATATATTGTCCAGTTTTATAGCTTCCTTAGGATGTAAAGAAACATCACACTTTCTATGACCTGTGTAATGATACTTTCCATACTCTGGTGGAACCTCAACTGTGAACATAAATCTCTTCTTATCTTTCTTCTTTACAGCATCCAAGATTTCATGATAGGATACATTTTCGAGATCAAAAACATTTAATTCTCTACCCAGTCTCCAAATCCAAGGGCTGTGAGCATCAGAATTACTCATGAGGCAAAATCGATCCAAGCTACTTAACCTCCAATTCATAGGAGGATCGCTACTAAGACCTGTCTCTATGGCGTAAATATTTTTTATTTGGTCTTGATAGCATTCATCTATAGAATCGAAACCGGAAGAAGCCCCAATAATGCCCCACCAACTCGTCCAAGCATGTGCGGGAATTATTAATGTGTCTCCATAAACACTTATCAAGATTTCAACAAGCTCAGGTGATGTCAATCCATTGAATATTGGTCTCCCGTCTGAAGTCAGATTTCCTCTTTTTGAAAAAATTTCATTTATCTGATCGACAATCTCGAAACTTGGAACATGGATAACATGATGTATCTTCCTTACTTTGTTTGTTTGTTCATAGATTGTACTTACTTCACCCGTGAGAATCCAAAAAATATTATTATAAATGAAAAGGCCGCTATCATCTAAAGGTTTGAGTTTCTCTTTTAGCTCTCTTATCCAAAAAGGATGGGTGAAGTCTCCAGTGCCCAATAAGTTCAAACCCTTAAGTTTAGCGTTTCTACTCAACTCATCTAAGTTCATTTTAGGACTTGTTGCTCTACTCAGATAGCTATGAATGTGGAAGTCCGCAAATATCTTCATTTAGTTTTCTTCTGTGATAAATTACTATAAGAAGATTTAAACTTAATCCAAACTAAATTCTACCCTCGAAAATATGTCAATATTGATTCCATCGATCAGGATAAGGTTCTCTAAATTATGAGAGGTTTTTCCATTTTTACTCTATATGTAAGTAAAAGGAAAAATAGGAAAAATAATTAAAATAGCGTTAAAATAGGGTGGACGTGTCTCTACCAAAAAAATCCGACAATTTCTCTGAATGGTTTGATGGAGTGTTGCAGAGGGCGGAATTAGTTGATATTAGGTATAACGTCAAGGGCTTTATAGTATACAGACCAAATATCATGTTCATTATAAGAAGAGTCTACCAAATTTTAGAAGATTTTCTTATAAAGAAAAACCATCGGCCAGCTCTATTCCCTCTTGTAATTCCGATATCCAATTTTCGCAAAGAAAGCCAGCATATAAAGGGTTTTGAAGAAGAGGTCTTCAAGATAAATGAGGCTGGTGGCGTAAAATTGGAGGAGGAGCTCTTCTTACGTCCTACATCTGAAACTGCGATCTATCCTATGTTTGCTTTATGGATAAGGAGTTACAAAGATTTACCTATGAAGATTTTCCAGTCTGTAGCTGTATATAGGCATGAAACCAAAGCTACAAGACCTCTTCTTAGGGGTAGGGAGTTCCTTTGGATAGAATCTCATTGTGTTTTTCCTGATGAAAAAGGAGCAAGAAAACAGGTTGAGGAGGATCTTGAAATTACGAAAAGGACATTCCATGAACTTGGCCTGCCCTTTTTAATGGTCGAGAGAGAATCATACGATAGATTTTATGGAGCTGTAGATTCCTATGCTTTCGACACTCTCCTTCCAGATGGTAGAGTCTTACAGGTAGCCACGACCCACTACTTAGGTCAGAGGTTCTCGAACCCCAATGTATTTGATATAAATTTTGCAGATAAAGATGGTAGCACAAAAAATGCTCATCAAACATGCTTTGGGCCTGGAGTGTCGAGGATAGTAGCGGCGATAATCAGTGTACATGGTGATGAATACGGTCTTGTCCTCCCGTTTGATGTAGCGCCTATTCAAATAGTCACAATTCCAATATTGCAATCTGGCAAGGAAGACCAAATAATGAAAAAGTCAAACATGATAAATCAAAATCTATCAGACGCAGGCTTTAGATCGATGCTTGATGATTCTGAAAAGAGGCCAGGTGAGAAATATTACAAATGGGAGATGTTAGGTGTCCCTGTAAGGGTCGAAATAGGTGAAGAGGAAGTTAAAGGAGACTTTGTTACACTATTTAGGCGTGATCTGAGATCAAGAAAAAAAATTAAGGATAACGAAGTTGTAGAGTATGTTTCAGAGCTTAAATCTCTAATCATCGAAGAGCTTGGTAGAAGGTCTTGGAGAATTTTCGACTCTTCAATCGTATCAATTAATAGCAGAGAAGAATTACATAATTTTAGTGGGAAGGCGAAGATAATTAGAGCGCCTTTTTGTGGCAAAAATGGATGTGCAAATGATATAAAAGTTGAGATAGAAGGGATGGAAATTAGGGGAAAAAGGATGGATATCGAAGAAAAACCATCGGGTAAATGCTTCTGGTGTGGCAAAGAAGCTACTCGAATCGTTTATTTAGCAAAAGCATATTAAAAACTCATTTTCGTATGCTTTGATGATATTTTGAGTTATAGATATGAGATTTATTAAACAATACATTAAATTTGAAAATAAGTTTGCCCAAAAAATGTAATTTATGGGCCACTTATCCATTCTTCACTTCCATCATAATAGATCTCTTTTTTCCACACTGCCAGCTCTTTTTTATACCTCTCAATTGCTTCTTGTAAAGCCGGAAATGTCTGTTTTCTGTGCCCCCCCACAACAATAACAATTACAAGGGGTTCTCCAACTTTAAATGAACCTTTAAAATGATAAATCCATATTAGAGATAATCCGTGCTTCTCTTTGATCTCATTACATATATTTTTTATAGCTAAATTTGAGCGTTCATCATAAGATTCTATTTCAAGTCCAATTACCTTTTTATTGTCTATGCCAACCTCTTTTACAACCCCAATGAAGGTCATGATCGATCCAGAATCTTTTGGTATCTTTGAAAGTAGATCGTTGATAGATGAAATATCTATTTCTCCCTTTTTATAGATACCTGAATTAAGCATTTTAACGCTATTATGTCTAAGTTATGTTTTATAAATTACTTTGTAAAGGTTTGGTATTTTTACTCCTCTCTTTTCAAATAACCAGCATATGCAAGAGCTTCTAATACGATCTTCTTTTTTGGTATTGTTGTAATTTTTGGTAGGGTTCCTGTTATAACCTCTCTAATATTACAGTATT